>NZ_NPKW01000150.1:0-31838 GCF_002265885.1 Vibrio sp. 03_296 | reverse complement strand
CTAGAACCTAGAACCTAGAACCTAGAACCTAGAACCTAGAACCTAGAACCTAGAACCTAGAACCTAGAACCTAGAACCTAGAACCTAGAACCTAGAACCTAGAACCCTAGAAAACTAGAAAACTAGTACCTCGCATTTCCCTTGGTTGGTATACTTTGTTCAGTTATCAGTCAGGATTGAGAATATGCGGGTTTCACCAAAGCGTCGCCGGAGATGGAATAATATCCTCATCGCTGGCATCACCTTCTTTATTGTGATCATCAATGCCCCGACGTTGATCAAAACCTATTTACTTGACGATCAGAGTTCGACTCAGATTGAAAGTATCAACGGCTATCCTTCTCTATTGAATCCCAATGCTCAGTTACTTGCCATCCAGCTTTCTGATAATAGCTTAGAGTGGCAAAAGGGAGCGTGGGTTAGCACGCGCGAGCTCTCCATTTCTCCGCAAGAGTGGGCGCAGAGATGGCAATCGTTACTCGGGACACAACTGGATGACGCGACGATGCAAAAATTGGCGCCACAATTGATTGAGCCAGAAACCATCGAAGTGTGGTACCAAAATCAGGAAGAGCCACAAAGGATCACGTTTTATCGCCTTGCGGATTTTTGGGTCTTTAAGAATTGGCAAGACCAATGGATTGCCATTTCAGTTTCAACCGATTATTTGTTTCCCTACTAGACATTGAGCACTTTGATCTTGGAGTCACCATGCCTGAATTGCCAGAAGTGGAAGTAAGCCGAATGGGCATTACGCCGCATTTGCACAATCAAACCATCCAGTCACTGACTTTTCGCACCCCAAAACTGCGTTGGGTTATTCCAAGTGAGTTAAAAAAGTTGCAAGGGCAAGTGATTCGTCACATTGGCCGCCGGGCTAAGTATCTGATCATTGAAACCGATGTCGGCAGTGCGATTGTCCATTTAGGCATGTCCGGTTCATTGCGCGTGTTGGACGCTGACTTCCCAGCAGGCAAACACGATCATGTCGATCTCAAACTCTCCAATGGCAAAGTGCTGCGTTACAACGATCCACGTCGCTTTGGTGCTTGGCTTTACGCCGCGCCAGGGGAAGAGCATGATGTGTTGGGCAATATTGGCCCAGAGCCGCTAACGGATGCTTTTGATGGACCATACATGGTTGAAAAAGCGCAAGGCAAACGCGTTGCGGTGAAGCAGTTTATTATGGATAACAAAATCGTAGTGGGCGTGGGGAATATTTATGCCAGCGAATCTTTGTTTCGCTCACGCATCCTGCCAACCAGAGCGACGATGTCACTCAGTGCCAAGGAGTGGCAATGCTTGGTGAGCCACATCAAGCAAACCTTGAAAACGGCGATTGAGCAAGGTGGCACGACACTGAAAGACTTTTCTCAAGCCGATGGTAAACCGGGTTATTTTGCCCAAGAATTGCAAGTGTATGGAAAAGCGGGAGAAGCGTGTCCAGTTTGTGGGGAAGCGATTCAAGAGCAGAAGATAGGGCAACGTAATACCTTCTTCTGTCCTCACTGTCAGTGCTAATTGACCTAAAACTCGTTGAAAGCTGATATAGAGATGCCAATCGTTCGTGTGTTTGATCACTGCTTTGACACCTAGAATTGAGGTGCAATTTGCTCTCTATGCTATGATGTGCGCCCCTTAGTGATCACCCGTTAGGTTTTTTAGTCAATGGATTTCCAGCCCAATGCGCACAGAGCGATGCGCATTATTTTCTCTTTAATCGTTGCGTCGTTACTACTGCTTACGGTCTCTCGTGGTCTTTTTCTACTGCTGGCCGCAGATTTCTCTGATCTTACTGGACTCGGCAATGATCTATTCCGAGCTTTTTGGGTCGGGGCGCGTTTTGATGCCAAAATCATCGCGATTGCTTTTGCGCCATTATTTTTAGCCGGACTGGTATTGGCGGCCTTTGCTCGAGGTTTTTCGCTTTGGCAACGTGCCGTTCCCAATTATGCGTTTGTCATTTTCTTTCTGCTTAGTGCTTTTTCCATTGGCAACTATTACTACTACGTCACTTATGGCAACTATATTGATGTGTTTGCGTTTGGCTTGTTCGACGATGATACCGAGGCCGTATTAGAAAATGCTTGGGAAGATTACCCGATCTTGCGCTCCTTCTTTGTTTCGCTTGCAGTGGCATGGTTGAGCCGAGTTGGCGCGCAGTGGCTGGTTGAGCGTTTACAAAAACGCCGTTTCACGTCTCGCCATTGGAGTTATACGACGGCAGTCATTGTGGTGACGATTCTGCTTTATGTGGTAATCGCAAGAGGCTCCATCGGTACCTTGCCACTTAAGCGTTATCACGCCAATGTGTCAGATAACAAGCTACTGAATATCATCACCCCTAATGCTTTTATGGCGCTCGATTGGGCAAAAAGTGACTATAAGAAGCAATCGAAATTTGAGCCTATTTCTGCTCAAGCGGTGGAAGCGCAAATGATGAAAGTGCTTGGACAACCGACGCCTTACTTTGTCACGCCAGAGAATGCCTATCTTGCGGAAAATCCCCCGCATGTGGTGATGGCTTTGATGGAGGGGATGGGCACCAACGTTCTGATTGAAGACGATGCTCAAAGTAACGATTTATTAGGAACATTACGTGAAGGCTTTGAACAAGATTTTGTTTTCAAACGCTTTATGGCCGGCACGTCGGCGACGATTGATAGCATCGTTATGATGCTAATGCACAGTGATGTGCCGACGATCAGCCATTCCAGTGCACAGAAAAAACCATTGGCATCTTCTGCCGTATTACCGTACAAGCAGGCCGGTTATCGAGTGGTGTTTATCTACGGCGGTAACGGGATGTGGCGTAACTTGTCCAATTATTTGCCGGTGCAAGGATTTGATCAGGTCTACGATGAAAACAGCATTAAAAACGCCTTTCCTGATGCCGCTAAGCATGCAGATACTTGGGGCGTGCCGGATGAGTTTACCTTCAAGTTTGCTCGAAAAGTACTTGATGATGCCACGCAACCAACGTTGATTTATATCATGACGGTGACTAACCATTCGCCATTTCGCGCCCCGAGCGATTATCAGGCGAAGCCCGTTAAAGCAAGTGAGCGATTAAAAACCTTGCTGGGGCCTATGGAAAAAGAAGCGGATGACTTGCTGCAGGCCTACCAATACGCGAATGATTCTCTCGGTCAGTTTGTTCAAGGTGTGAAGCAATCTCCATTGGCTGAGAAAACCGTCATTGCGGCCTCTGGCGATCATCGCGTGCGTTACCTCGCCATCGATAAAGAGGCGGAATTCGGCTTGACCTTCGGGGTGCCTTTCTATCTCTATGTGCCGGAAAGCATCCTACAGAATGTGGAACATCAATACGATCCAAGTCGTATCGGTTCTCATCGCGATATTTTTCCTACGCTCTACCATTTGAGTTTATCCGCGCAGCAGTACGTCTCTCTTGGTGGGGAAAATATGCTCTCAACTCACGGCGTGAGTAATATCGGTTTTAATGCGTCTCGAGTGATCACAGAGCTGGGGGCATATAGCACCTCGAAGCCTGAGCGACTTTACCCATGGGGAGAAGGGCTCTATTCGCAAGAAACAACCATCGCTAATCCTCAGCCTGAATGGGCTGCGGATTACCGTAAGTTGATGAATGACTATTTACGTTTGCAGGTCACGCAACCATAGCATTTTCAGCCCACGCAGCAATAAAAAGAAAAGCCCGCTGTCAGGTGCTTCCTCGGGCGGGTTTGATTTCATTCTCACACTTTTTTCTTTTGATGCAGTGCTTCTGCCACCACGGTGGGCACGAATTGCATTACATCGCCGCCATGAATGGCCACTTCACGTACGATGGTGGAAGAGATAAATGCATGCTCTTCCGAAGGGGTGAGAAAGACGCTTTCAAGCCCTGGCAGCAATCGACGATACATATTGGTTAAGCCAAACTCGTATTCAAAGTCGACGGTGGTGCGCAGGCCGCGAATTAAGACATTGGCATCAACATCACGAGCAAAATCGACCATTAAACCACTAAAGCCTTGCGTTGTGACGTTATCAAGGTGATGGGTAACTTGTTGGGCGAAATCGACACGTTCTTTGAGGGTAAACATGGTGTTCTTACTCGGACTGGCCGCCACGGCGATGATCACCTCATCAAACATTTTTGCCGCACGCTCGATTAGATCGAGGTGGCCATTAGTAATTGGATCAAAAGTGCCTGGGTAGACAACTCTGGAAAGGGCTTTTTTCGACACGTTGGAATACTCTTCAGCTCAAAATGTCTACATGCTATCAATATGCATGTATCATGACGACATAAAAATCAAACGGCAGCAGAACAATGAAAAAAATACTGGTTATCCGGAATGATAAAATCGGCGACTTTATGCTTGCGTGGCCAAGTTTCGCTATGCTCAAGCAATCGATGCCAGAGGCGCACATTACCGCTTTAGTGCCGAGTTATACGCAAGAGTTAGCGCGACTTTGCCCATGGATTGACGATGTATTGTTGGACCCAACGGAAAAAGCGGGCAAAGAAGCCACGAAGCAGTTGGTTCAGGAGATCAAGTCACGTCAGTTTGATGCCTCAATCAACTTGTTTTCCACAACGTATAATGCGTTACTCGTGTGGAAAGCGGGCATTAAGTATCGCTTGGCACCTGCAACAAAAATCGCACAGATTTTTTATAACCGTAGAATTAAGCAGAAACGTTCGCAATCCGCCAAACCAGAGTATCAGTACAATCTTGACCTGATTCGTGCTTTCTTGAAAGAGCAAAACCTCTCGGCCGTTGAGCCGCAAGCGCCTTTTCTTTTGTTTGATGAAACCGAATTGAGTGTGCAGAAACTCAAGCTCAGTGAACAGCTCAGTATTGAAGCACATAAGCCTTGGGTGATGGTGCATGCCGGCACGGGTGGCTCAGCCAATAACCTGACATTGGCACAATATGCTGAGTTGCTAAAAGGAATCGAGCAAGATTTTCAATTGATTGTCACGGCGGGGCCGGGGGAAACGGAAAAAGCACAACAGCTATTGAAAGAATACGCTCAGTTAGGTGGCCAAGGGGTGGTGTATGACAAGAATGAAGGCCTTGTCGACTTTACGCGCTCTATTGCCTGCGCTGATCTATTCATTGCTGGCTCAACAGGACCATTGCATATTGCGGCAACCTTGGATGTTCCAACTGTCGGATTTTTCCCAAGCAAGCGTTCTTCAACGCCATTGCGCTGGAAACCACTCAACTCAGAAGGACGCCATCTGGCGTTTTGCCCACCAAAAGGTGGCGGTGAAGCAATGGAAGCGGATATGAGCCGCATCGACATTGATGCGGCGCTGGTGCAGCTTAATCCTTGGGTTTCTCCGTACTTGTCCTGATCCACAAGTCCGCGTACTTCACCAATGTGGAGTGCGCGGAAAGCAGCGACAGCAGAAAGCCTTGTTTACCATCCAAAAAGCCCGCTTTGACAATGTACATTTTTACAAAGCACGCAATGGCATGCAGTACACCTTGAGAGATACTGCTCTTTTTCCCTCGCTTCTCACGTTGCTCTGCCCATGCTTTGGCATAACCAGCAGACTTCACTAAATAATGGTGCAAGTCGTTGTAAGTGTAGTGGATGGCATCCCCTTGTAACTCTTTCACTTTCATTGCTTTGGTGATTTCCACCTTCTCATGCACCAGCGCATCGTCGTATTGAGTCAACTTGGTAGGATAGAGACGCACCACACGATCGGGATACCAACCACAGTGACGGATATAACGACCAAATACCCAGCTTAGGCGACACATGCTGTAAAGGGTATTCGCTTCATTCGATTGTACCGCTTGTTGAATGCTCAATTTCAGCTCAGGCGTGACGCGTTCATCGGCATCCAGCCAAAGCACATAATCGGATTCAACATACTGCTGAGCAAGGCGGCGTTGTGGACCAAAACCGGGCCATTCTTTGTTAATAAAGAATTTGTCGGTGTAGCGTCTGGCAACGGCTTCGGTTTCGTCGCTGCTGCCTGAATCCAAAATAACGATCTCATCGATCCAACCTTCGACCGTTTTTAAGCAGGCATCCAAGTTCGCGGCTTCATTTTTGACAATCAGAGCCACGGCGAGTGTTGGCTTGTTTGCCTTATTTATTGATTCAGACATGCTGATTCCTTTTTCGTGATGTGGTCAAAGGTGCGAATCACATCGCTGACCGAGATTGCTTGCATAATATGATCGCCTTTAACACGAGTGCTCCAAGGCAGCGTTTCAGCCGCTTTGCCGTGTTGTTCGACAATAAACTGCGCATAGACGCTCACCACCTCGTTGAGGTTATTGTATGGTCCGGTGCGTTTTGGGTTGCTGTGTCCATAAAGGCCAATGACCGGTGTGCCTTGAGTCGTGGCAATGTGTGCGGGGCCAGAGTCGGGCGCCAGCACCACGGCAGCCTTGTTTAATACTGCGGTGAGTTGTTTTAGATTGGTTTTACCCACTAAATTCAGCGCGGGGTGCTGCATGTGGCGCACGATATCGGCAGCCAAGTTTTTTTCGCGTTCAGCGGGAGAGCCACAAATGGCCACTTGGTAGCCTTGTTCATAAGCGTAATCACCTAATGCGGCGTAGCGTTTTGCCAACCAATTGCGCTCATCCTTACTGGCTGCGGGCGAAATGACCAGGGTGGGTTGGTCACCGAGGGCCTCTTGGGCAAAGTGATGCTCAGCATCGCTGATGGGCAATTGCCATTGAGGGGGCGTTCGGGGCACTCCCAAATATTCGATAAACGAGTAGAAGCTGTCTAAGACGTGCGCGGATTCGGTATCGGAGATCTTACGATTGGTGAACAGCCATTGCCCTTCTTTTGCGCGTTTAAAGTTAAAGCCAACCTTATAGGTGGCTTTGATGCCAAGAGTGACTAAGCTTGCTCTTAGGGCGAGTTGCATATGAACAAGCGCATCAAAACGACGCCCTTTCAACTGGCGCCAAACGGCTTTCATGCCATCGAGCCCCTGTTTTTTATCAAAGACAATCAGCTCAACGCCTTCTAAACCTTGTAGCAGCTGCGCTTCGACTTTGCCAATCACCCAAGTCACCTTGGTGGACGGCCAGTGGCGTTGCAGCGCCTGAACGGCAGCGACCGCATGGCAAACATCACCAATGGCGGACAAACGGAGGAAACAGACGGAGTTTGGGGCTTGTTCAAAAAGCGGCATAAGTTCTGCTCAAAAAAATATCTGGCTAAATTATGCAGATACCCAAGATAAATGTAAAATACCCCTCTTTCATTGATGGCAACGATAAGGCAATCCCTTCTATGACTCAGCCAAATTTAGGCAAGCCAGGCAATACTGGTATTAAGCGCATAATAAAAGCGACAGGCTACTCGATTCAGGGCTTGAAAGCGGCATTTAAGCATGAGGCTGCGGTTCGTCAGGAGTTTGCTTTGCTTGTTGTTGCGATTGCGCTAGCGACTTGGCTTGATGTATCGATGCTTGAACGTATCACGTTGCTTGCGGTGGTGGTGCTGGTGCTGATTGTTGAATTAATGAATTCTGCGGTGGAAGCGGTGGTGGATCGCATCGGTGTGGAGCATCACGAACTCAGTGGCCGAGCTAAAGATATTGGCTCTGCGGCGGTACTGGTGGCGTTGATTTTTGCCGGTTTTACATGGCTTTATATCGTTGGTAGTCATTATTGGTGGTAAAGCATGATTGAACAACAGCAGTTTGGTCAACGTCGCATTTGTTACGACAGCGAATGGGTGAGTTCGCCAGAGCTGGCTTTATTTGACCCGCAGTATTGGCAAGTACAAAACAAAGTGGTGGGAAGTGCCACCGGGCGCGGCACCACGTGGTTTGTGCAACTGCCCAAGATCACAGTGGCGCTGCGTCACTATCGACGTGGCGGATGGTTCGGCAAGCTGGTGAAAGATCACTATTGGTTTCGAAGCTGGTCTGCAACTCGCAGTTTCGCGGAATTTCATCTGCTTAAGCAATTACGCGAAGCTGGGGTCAATGTACCGAGACCAATTGCAGCTTATGCAGTGAGAAAAGGGCTTTTTTACCAAGCGGATTTGCTGAGTGAACGCATTGCTAATGCGCAAGATTTAGTGACCATACTGCAAAAACAGCCACTGAGTGCGGAGCTTTACCAAAAAATTGGTGTCGAAATTGCGAAAATGCATCGCGTTGGCGTCAATCATACCGATCTTAATATTCACAATATTCTGATTGATGCGCAAGAAACGATCTGGATTATCGATTTTGATAAATGCTATCCGCAAGCCGGGGATGGTTGGAAAAAAGGGAATTTAGATCGACTCAAACGCTCATTTCATAAAGAGCGAGTGAAGCGAAGTATTCACTGGCACGACGAAGATTTTCAAGCCTTACTGACAGGCTATGAAAGTCAGTAATAATCACTATTTTCGTAAATAGACACAAGTCTCAGGAAGTTAGTTACATGTCTTTTAAGCAAAAGCTGCACGCTCACGGCTGGTTTATTTTGATTAACGCTTTGGTGTTAATGTTGATTGCTAGCCGTTATTTCGCCTTTCTGCCAGAGTTCCCGACGGATCCATTAGGCATCACCTTTATTCTTGCTGGTACTTGGGGGCAGATGACGCTGCTTGCCGCCATCATTGGTTTAGTGACCATTCCCACCTTATTTTTGCCGAAACCATTTCGTAATGGTACCCAAGCTCTAATTGCTTCGTTAGGCGTTGCAACTTTGTTTATTGATACCATCGTGTTTGCACAGTATCGATTTCACATTAATGCAGTGGTGCTAGAGCTCGTGATGTCAGGCCAAATTGTTAGCTTTCCGTTGATCACTTGGTTAATGGTGATTGGCGGTGTCGCTTTGTTGTTGGCCGCGCAGTGGTGGACAATTCGCTGGCTAGAAAATGGAGCACCCGTCAGAGCGCTGAAACTTGGCCGCAAATTTGCGTTGTTGACCTTTGCCGCGCTACTGGCCACCAATGCTATTCATATTTGGGCCGCAGCGCATGCCTATCAACCGGTGACCACGGTGAAGCGCTATTTACCGCTGTTTTATCCTGCTACAGCAGATAAATTTATGCGCAAACAAGGTTGGGTGGATGAACAGGCGCTTGAGCGTCAAAAGGCACTGGCGTTTAAACGCAAAAATGATTTGAATTACCCATTAGCACCACTTCAAACACAACCTGTAGAGAAACCGCTCAATATTATGTTGCTGGTGGTGGATTCTTGGCGCGCCGATACCTTCAACGCAGACAATACGCCAAACATGTGGAAATACGCGCAGTCGGGTGTGGTTTTCAATAACCATATCGCGACTGGCAACGCGACTCGTACAGGTATCTTTGGTCTTTTCTACGGCATTCCGGGCACCTACTGGCATGGATTCCTAGCAAACCAACAAAGCCCGGTACTGATCGACCGTTTACAGGCTTTGGATTACCAATTAGGTATCTTCACTGCTGCTCAGTTACGTAAACCGGAGTTCAACCAAACGGTTTTCACCAAAGTGGAAAACCTACGTATTGGTTCTGAAGGTGATCGCCCGTCTGAGCTCGATGCAGACCTTACTCAAGATTGGTTAGCTTGGTACGATCAACGTGATAAGTCGAAGCCAACGTTCTCTTTCTTATTTTACGATGCGCCCCATGGCTACGATTTCCCTGCAGATTTTGAGCCGAAATATGAGCCGATGCTCAAAGAGGTGAACTATCTTAAGTTGAACAACGACACGGATCCGACGCCATTTTTTAATCGCTACAAAACCAGTGTGCGTTATGTCGATTCAATGGCAACCAAAGTGCTCGATAAACTCAAAGAGAGTGGCGATCTGGAAAATACCGTGGTGATCATTACCGGTGACCACGGGCAAGAGATGAACGACAACAAACTTAACTTCTGGGGGCACAACAGCAACTTTACCGATGCGCAGGTCAACGTGCCGTTTGCCATCTTTGGCCCTGGCGTTGATGCGGCGAAGATGCAGTGGAGTAGCGAAGCGCTCACTAGCCACCAAGACGTTGTGCCGACGTTGATGAAGCACTATCTCGGCGTGACCAATGATGTGAAAGATTACTCGGTTGGCGAAGATTTACTCGGTGATGCAGTAAAACGTGATTGGATCATTTCCTCAAACTACAGCGGTTATGCCATTATTACCGATGACAATATTCTAGAAGTGAGTGGTGGTGGCCAGTACCAATTTATGGACAAAACCAATCGCCAGTTGAAAGATCAACAACCTAATTTTACCTATCTGCAGCAAGCCTTAGAGCAGATCAGTCGATTTAGTAAGTAGAGTCGAGGGGTTACCAATCTGGCAACTCTGCATAAGGTAACCCAATTTCTTTTCTTAATGATTCCAAAGTTTCCCCAAGTAATGGCATTTCGTATTTTTCAATGGGAACTTCGATATCATAGATTGGTATGTTGGTGTAGATTTTACTTAATGTAAATGAAGCTGCGGATGTTATACCATAAATGGTGGATAGTTTTATTTCTTCATTAGAGATTTCGAACTCAATTGGACTGGACGTTTTTCTGTAGTTAACACCAACGATGCTCCTTACTATATTTTCAACGTCTTTAGTTTCACTTCTATGTGGAAAATAAATGAGTCCTCTCGGATGCTTTTTCACAATTGTTTTTAACAGGTTGCAATATTCCGTAATTTTCATTCCTCGACTGCCAACCAGACCTTGACCGATAAAGCCGACAGGGGCTGTTTCTGAATAACAATAATTTATATTAAGTCTTTCTTTCAGTGTGATGAAATCGTTTCTATCAATGGGGAATTTTTTAGATACTAGATTAAAAAAAGTGAAAAGGCGGAATGTTTTTCTTGGATAAATCACTCTAGCTTTTTTTATACCAAGAGCAGACATTAGTATATCTCTGCTTCTTTTATTCCGATAAACATGCTGTTCAGTTTCAATAAGAGTCTGGAATGTTGATATTGTATTTGTTCCATCGTCGAGCATGACTTCATTGCTAGCTTGTATGTTTGCGAGAAGAACATTGGTTCTCCACGCCAAGTAATCTGCAAAAAAGAAATGCTCGAATTGTAAGCTTGGATTTAAACTTTTAATCTTATGTACAAGTCGTGCTGTGTTCCAAATCTTACTATTTCGTTTCAGTATTAGTACTGAGTCCCACTCGCTCTTATCTAGTAGCTTGTTAATCTGCTCATTACCTGCTGAAGAACGTTCTTCTCTTAGAATTAAGATATTGTTTTTTGTATTATAAAAGCGTTTAGCTTCTATACAGCAAATGAGCTGGAGTGGTGAGGTAGAGAGAAAAAGATTCATAGTCAGAAGAGGTGCAGTCGTCTACTTTGGTTGAGCATCTTTGTTTGCTGACATCGCAAACATGGTTGCGTGGTAAGATTTAATCGTGTTTAAGTCTATAGTATAATTTAGGCAGTTGAAACAATTACATGATAAATACTATGAACCCAATTCTACCTCTTATCGGTCGCACCGATGCGCTGTTCACTCAAGACATTGCTCAACATGAAGCTGAGTTGTCTCGTATCGTTTCAGAGTCACGTTTTCTTGTTCTTGGCGGGGCGGGGTCGATTGGCCAAGCGGT
The DNA here is from genome assembly GCF_002265885.1 of Vibrio sp. 03_296. Lineage (NCBI taxonomy): Bacteria > Pseudomonadati > Pseudomonadota > Gammaproteobacteria > Vibrionales > Vibrionaceae > Vibrio > Vibrio sp. 03_296. The sequence continues at coordinate 20,311 of NZ_NPKW01000150.1, read as the reverse complement.
CACTAAAGAAATCTTTAAGCGTCATCCGCAGAAGTTGCACGTTGTTGATATCAGCGAGAACAATATGGTGGAGTTGGTCCGCGATATTCGCAGTTCATTCGGTTACATAGATGGTGATTTCCAAACATTCGCGTTGGACATCGGCTCTATTGAGTATGATGCGTTTATTAAGGCGGATGGCCAATATGACTACGTATTGAACTTATCTGCACTTAAGCATGTTCGCAGTGAGAAAGACCCATTTACCTTAATGCGAATGATCGATGTCAATGTATTCAACACTGATAAGACGATTCAACAGTCGATTGATGCTGGCGTTAAAAAGTACTTCTGTGTCTCGACGGATAAAGCGGCCAACCCAGTCAATATGATGGGGGCGTCCAAACGCATTATGGAAATGTTCTTGATGCGTAAGAGTGAGCAAATTGCCATCTCAACTGCGCGTTTTGCTAACGTGGCCTTTTCTGATGGTTCACTGTTGCATGGTTTTAACCAACGTATCCAAAAAAATCAGCCGATTGTCGCACCAAACGATATCAAACGTTATTTTGTCACTCCTCAAGAATCGGGTGAGCTGTGTTTGATGTCGTGTATTTTTGGTGAAAATCGCGACATTTTCTTCCCGAAACTCAGTGAAGCATTGCATCTGATTACATTTGCAGACATTGCGGTGAAATACCTAAAACAAAGAGGCTACGAGCCGCATTTATGCGCGGATGAAGATGAAGCTCGTGAACTGGCGAAAACGCTACCAGCACAAGGCAAATGGCCTTGTCTTTTCACCGAAAGTGATACGACGGGTGAAAAGGATTTCGAAGAGTTTTTCACTGATAAAGAAGTGCTTGATATGGCACGTTTTGAAAATTTGGGCATCATCAAAAATGAATCTCTGTACCAACCGGAGCTGTTGAGTCTTTTTGAAGAACAAATTGCCCAAATGAAAGATCAACGAGCTTGGAGCAAAGAGCAGATTGTGGCGCTCTTCTTTACGATGATCCCTGACTTCGGTCATAAAGAAACGGGCAAATACCTCGATAGCAAGATGTAAGGGTGAAGAAGAATGAACGCACAGTTACTGGTTGAGTTTGTACGCGACCAATACCAAACCCAAGATTTTATTCCATTGCATGCCCCTACTTTTGCGGGCAATGAGAAAGCGTATGTAATGGAAACCATTGAAAGCACGTTTGTCTCCAGTGTCGGTAAGTTTGTCGATGAGTTTGAACGTAAAATGGAAGCGTTTACTGGTACTCCAAAGGCGGTGGCGACGGTCAACGGTACCGCCGCCTTGCACGCCGCCCTTTACATGGCAGGGGTTGAACGTGGTGATTTCGTGATCACACAAGCGCTGACGTTTGTTGCAACTTGCAATGCGCTTTATCACATGGGTGCCGAGCCGATTTTTGTGGATGTTTCCCCTGTAAGCTTGGGGCTTTGCCCTAAAGCGATGAGTGCTTTTTTAGAAGATAATGCGCAAGTCACTGAGGCAGGTTGCATCCATAAGCAAACGGGCAGAAGAATCAAAGCCGTAGTGCCAATGCACACTTTTGGTCATCCGGTAGAATTGGATGAACTGGTTGCTGTTTGTTTGAAATGGAATATCTCGTTAGTCGAGGATGCTGCGGAAAGCCTAGGTTCGTTTTACAAGGGTAAGCACACGGGGACAATCGGTGATTTTGGCGCGGTGAGTTTCAACGGCAACAAAATCATTACCACAGGTGGTGGCGGTATGGTGCTTTGCGGGAGTGAAGAAGCGGGCAGACGCACTAAGCATGTGACTACGACGGCGAAAGTGCCGCACCCTTATGAATTCTTCCATGATGAGCCCGGCTTCAACTACCGTATGCCGAACTTAAATGCGGCGCTGGGCTGCGCGCAGATGGAAGTGCTGGAAGGCTATCTGGCGCAAAAGCGCCAATTGGCACATCAATACCAAGCGTTTTTCGCCAGCAGCGATGTGACGTTTGTGGTCGAGCCAGAATACGCACAGTCAAACTACTGGCTCAATGCCATCATTTGCGCAGATACACAGCAGCGCAATGAACTGCTTGAGCAAACTAATGCCGCTGGCGTAATGACTCGCCCAATTTGGCAGTTAATGCACCGTTTACCAATGTTCGAACAAGCCCTGCGTGGGGATTTGACCCATTCAGAATTCATTGAAGCACACCTGATTAACTTACCGAGTACGCCAGTTGCGTAAGGGAACAAGATGACTATAGCTCCTACCACAGATTTATCGGCTGATATTTATTATCAACGTGCTTATTCAGCCTTGTATGAACAGGGGTGTGATCATTTTGAGTACACCTATCAAGAAGGCGAACACTATGTGAGGTTCACGGCACTTAAGCATCGTATTAGTCATGTTGCTGGGGTTGAAGTACAAGAAGAGCTTTACGATTTAGAGACGCCATATGGCTATGGTGGGCCACTATCAAACTGTGACGCTCCTGCTTTTCTACAACGGGCGTTTACGGCGTATCGCGAGCATTGCCAGCAGCAACGTATTGTGTGTGAGTTTATTCGCTTTCACCCTTTCAATTCGTTGGCTGAAAACAATACGCTATTTGATATGCATTTTGCTGAACGTCAAGTCGTGATCGTAGATCTCGAGCAAAGCAGTGAAGAACGTCGACAGCAGTATTCCAAAACTACGCGTAATATTGTGAAAAAAGCGGCGAACAACTTAACGGTACAGTACGAACATGTACCGCTCAGTGAGTTTATGAGCATGTATTACGATACGATGCAAAAGAACACCGCAAGTGACTTTTTTTACTTTAAAGAGCCATATTTTGAGGCTTTAATGAAAATCCAAGGGGTCAGCTTGCTCGCCATCCAAAAAGAGCAACAATATGCCTCGATTGGCTTTTTTATGTGTAGCAATGAGCTTGCCCACTATCATCTTTCAGCGAACAACCAAGAGTTGGCGAAAGACAATGGTAATTACTTACTGTTGGATGCTGCTTTTGAACACGCAAAAGCGCAGGGATGCCGATATATGATGTTAGGCGGGGGACGGACATCGTCACCAGAAGATAGTTTATTTAAGTTTAAGAGCAAGTTCTCACCACTCAATAGAGCCTTTTATATTGCTGGATTAGATTTCTTACCAGAGAAGAGACACCAGTTGAATCAGTTGTGGATTGAGCAAAACCCGCAACGCCAAGCACCAAAGTTATTCCAGTTATACCGAGCTTAGAGGTACTTATGACAAACAAGACATTTATCATCGCTGAGGCCGGTGTAAACCATAATGGTGATATTCGTTTAGCCAAACAGTTGATTGATGCGGCGGCGGATGCGGGCGTCGATGCGGTGAAGTTCCAGACTTGGAAAACCGAATTACTGGTAACAGAAGACGCAAAAATGGCGGATTATCAAGTTGAAAACACTCAACGTGAAGAAACGCAATTTGAAATGCTGAAGCGTTTGGAATTGAGCTACGATGATTTTACAGAATTAAAGTCGTACTGTGATTATAAAGGTATTACCTTTATGTCAACGCCAGACGAAGAGCAAAGCGCCACATTTTTAGATGGCTTACAAGCCGTATTCAAAATTGGCTCGGGAGAGCTCACCAACACACCATTTCTACGTCATATCGCGAGCTTTGCTAAGCCAGTGATCTTGTCAACGGGGATGGGCTATTTGTCGGAAGTGGAGCATGCGGTGGCGACGTTGCGCGACGCGGGCTTATCACTCGACATGATCACGGTTTTACACGCGACAACCGATTATCCAACCGCGCCAGAAGACGTTAACTTGTTGGCGATGAAGACGATCGAACAAGCGTTCCCGGGCATTATTGTCGGCTACTCTGATCATACGTTGGGTACTGAAATACCAGTAGCAGCGGTGGCGCTAGGCGCGAAAGTGATTGAAAAACATTTCACGCTAGATAAAACCATGTTTGGGCCGGATCATAAAGCTAGCCTCGAGCCACAAGAGCTCGCCGACATGGTCACTGCGATCCGCAATATTGAACAAGCTCTGGGTAATGGCTGGAAGGTACCCACTAAAACCGAACAGGAAAACCGTAACATTGTGCGCAAGAGCTTAGTGGCTGGCAAGCCGATCACGGCGGGCAGCATTATTTGTGCAGATATGTTAGAAATTAAACGTCCAGGTAACGGTATTTCTCCAACCCGTTGGGATGAAGTAGTTGGCTCTGTGGCGAAGAAAGATTACCAGATTGGAGAACTGATCTAATGCGTAAAATCTGCGTAGTCACTGCAACGCGAGCGGAATATGGCTTACTTAAATGTTTGCTGGATGATATTCAAAATGATCCTGAACTTGAGTTACAAATCATCTCTACTGGCAGTCATCTGTCGCCAGAATTTGGCTATACCAACCAGCAAATCTTGGATGATGGTTTTTGTGTTAACAAGCAAATTGAGATCTTACTCTCTTCAGATACCCCTGTGGGTGTGAGTAAAAGTATGGGCTTGGCCCAAATCAGTTTTGCTGAAGCATTTGAAGAGTTGCGCCCGGATTTAGTCGTGGTACTCGGTGACCGTTACGAGTTAATCCCGATTGTCTCAGCGGCCAATATTGCACGTATTCCTGTCGCTCATCTCAATGGCGGTGAGTTAACGGAAGGGGCGATTGATGAACTTATTCGTCATGCGATCACCAAACTGTCGCAACTGCATTTCACTGCTATGGAAGAATACTCTCGACGTGTCATTCAAATGGGTGAAAGCCCAGATCGAGTGTTTAATATTGGTGAAGTGGGCTTGGATAACATTCTAAGAATGGAGTTGCTTTCTAAGAGTGCCTTTGAAGAGTCTATTGGCGTGAAGTTAAAAAAGAAAAATCTGCTATTTACCTATCATCCGGAAACAACCCAATCAGTTGATGAGATTGAAGCGGATTTTAACCATATTCTTGCGGCATTAGATACTCTTGATGACTGTTTGATCATTTTCACTAAAGCGAATGCTGACGTGGGTGGCCGTCTGATTAACAAAATGATTGATCAGTACGTGGTCGACCATAAAGACAAGTCAGTGGCGTTTACCTCGTTGGGGCAATTGCGCTATTTGTCTGCTCTGCAATATGTTGATGCGGTGGTCGGGAATTCGTCGAGTGGTATCGTTGAAGCCCCTTCATTTAGAATAGCGTCGATTAATATTGGCTCTCGTCAAAAAGGTCGAGTACGCGCTGATAGCACTATTGACGTTGAGGTTGAAAAGCAGCAGATTATTGACGCCATTGCTACTATCTATACGGATGCTTTCCAAGAGCGACTCTACACGGTCGTTAATCCTTACGGTCAGGGCAACAGTTCGCAAAAGTTGGTGAGTATCATTAAGTCAGTCGACTTGAGCAAATTGAAATCCAAGAAGTTCTATGACGTCGAATATTAATCAAAAAACGATTGGTGGTGAGCAAGAACTGCTATCGGACAATCTTTATTATGGGGTTACCAACTCTGGGCGCTCATCTTTGCGATGGGCGATTCAGTCAATGAGATTAAAACATAAAAAGATACTGGTTCCTGATTTTATCTGTCAGATCGTTATTGATGTATTAATCGAACAAGAAGTGAACTTCGATTTCTATCGCGTAAAGCCAGACTTGTCTATTGTTCTCAACAGTGAATCGTTGGTTGGGATTGATGCGGTTTATTTAGTGCGATATTTTGGTGCGCAAACGGTTAGTTTGGACCATCTACTCGCGACCTTAACAATTCCCTTTATTCTCGATGATGTGTTTGGTATCAGCAAGCCGCGCTTTGATAACCCGTGTCATTGGTTTTACTTCAATAGCTTAAGAAAAATCACCGCGATTCCAGACTACAGTCAGCTTATTTCCAATCAACCTCTGGCGAGGGTTACGGTTGAGTCGTTGGCGAGTTTTGCTCAGCTTAAATATCAAGCCAAAGATCTTAAAGCGAGATATCTCACCGATGGTCTGGGTGATGAGGCTTCTTATTTAGCATCGTTTGTTGCAGCGGAGCACCTGCTCGATACCTCACAGGGGATCTATCAGCCAAGTGGACGCAGCAGTATGCTGGCCAACACGTTCTATCGTACTTTGGATCAAGAAAACCTGCATAGACAGGGCAATCTCGCCTTAGCCAAACACTTGCTGCCGGCGCATCTCTATCTTGATGTGGTGCCTGAATTCCCAAGTTTTTTACCCATTGTCCTGAAAAGTCGGGATGCCGTTAGAAAGCAACTCATGCAGCATCAGATTTTCTTGGCTGTGCATTGGCCCCAGTTGTCGATGGTCTCCAATCAGCTGAGTGATTATTTACTGTCATTGCCTTTGGACTCAAGATACTCGAAGTTAGACATTGAGCGTGTCTGCAATATGATAATGGAGTATGCCGATGAATGTTGACCATCTGACCCTTGTTTTGGCAGATAAATCCGACTTTACCTTTTATCACGCAATCAAATCGGAAAGCCAAAGTATTTATTGGTCAGGTTTTAATACTGCGCCGGATAGGACTCGTTTACTTGAACACTACACGACGATGCTGAACAATGAAAATAGAGATATCTATATTTTCAAAGAGAACGATGTGCGAATTGGTTACTTTTGTGTCGATAAAGATCGTCTCAATAATACGGTCGAAATCTCTTATGGCGTTTCGGCACAATATGCTGGACGTGGACTCGCCAAGATAATGATCAAACTTGGACTGGAACACATTGAGCCTATGTTCACCATGCAAGTTGCATGGATTGCGGAAAGCAACATTGCTTCGGTCAAGACCGCTACTGCGCTGGGTTTTCGGGCTACCGATGAATGCGAACATCGCCAGCTAGCACAAAGCCCAACACCAGTAAAATTTATTAAATACAGTCGCTAGAAAATAAGGCATACGCATGAGCCACAACTGGAAAAAGATTTTAGTCTCACCCGCCGCTTCGATTCGTTCTGTGTTGAGGACTATTGATCAACAAGCGTTGAAACTAGCCCTAGTCGTAGATGAGCAGAACAAGTTGTTAGGAACGGTAAGCGATGGTGATATTCGTCGTGCCATCTTAAGAGATGCCTCATTGGAAGACAGTGTCGATTTGGTTATGAATACCCAGCCAACCACTGCCGATGTCAGCATGTCGAGAGACAATATTCTCTCTTTGATGGAACGCAAAGAGCTGCACGCCATTCCAATCTTAAGTAATGGGGTCGTGATTGGCTTGGAAACATTGCATGGCTTGTTACATAAACCCGAATACGCCAATCCGGTCTTTTTAATGGCAGGTGGCTTTGGGACTCGCCTCAAACCATTGACGGATAACTGCCCTAAACCATTACTTAAAGTGGGCGAGCGCCCGATCTTAGAAACGGTCATCTTGAGTTTTATTCGAGCAGGATTTAGTAATTTCTATATCTCAACCCATTATTTACCAGAAATGATCCATGAAGCTTTGGGCGATGGTTCGCGTTGGGGCGTGTCGATTCAATATATTCATGAGGAAACCCCATTAGGTACTGGCGGTGCGTTAGGCTTGCTACCAGATAGTCTGCCAGATCTGCCCGTTATCGTGATGAATGGAGACATCCTGACCAAGATCAACTTTGAAGATGTGCTTGAGTTCCATAATAAAAATGACTCAAAAGCGACCATGTGTGTCCGTGAGTTTGAATATCAAGTGCCTTTTGGTGTGATTGAAGCTCAAGACTTCAAAATCACCGGGATTGTGGAAAAACCGACCTATCGCTTCCATGTCAATGCGGGCATTTACGTGTTGAACAAATCGCTGATTGCTTCAGTAGCGAAAGGAGAATACTTGGATATGCCAACATTGTTTGAACAGCAAATTGGTCGAGACATCCATGTATTTCCATTTCATGAATATTGGCTAGATATTGGTCGTATGGATGACTATAAGCGTGCACAAGTGGATATTCTCACGTTAGGTTTATAAGTAATGAAAATACTGGCGATTACTCCTGCCCGTGGGGGCAGTAAGCGGCTACCAGGCAAGAACATCAAAAATTTAAATGGTAAGCCTCTGATCCAATGGACGATAGACGCCGCCTTAGCGGTGCCAGAGATCGCTCGCGTCATGGTGACGACGGACTGTGACGAGATTGCGGAGATTGCGAAACAAGCGGGGGCAGAGGTGCCGTTTATTCGCCCACCAGAGTTAGCCACCGACACTAGCTCCAGTACCGATGTGATCCGTCATGCGCTGGATTTTTACCGCGCACAAGGTGAAGAGTTTGATTTTGTCTTACTGTTACAACCAACGTCACCAATTCGCAGTGCGGATGACATTCGCCACGCGATCGAGCAACTTAAAGCGCATACGGCGGATGCCGTCGTGTCAGTGTGCCCTTGTGATCACTCGCCACTTTGGGCGAACACCTTACCAGACGATCGCTCGATGGCCGATTTTATCCGTCATGAAGTGAGTCAGTTGAGAAGTCAGGATCTTCCTGATTACTATCGAATCAATGGTGCAATCTACTTAACAAAAGTGAGCCGATTCTACCAAGAAAACTCGCTATTTTTATCTTCAAACATATTTGCCTATGTAATGGACAATGAAAGCTCGGTCGATATTGACCATGAGTTGGACTTTTTGATTGCAGAAACGGTGTTAAAATATAGGGAACAAAATGCATAAGTTATTGATCGTCGGTGCGGGACAATTGGGTAGCCGCCATTTGCAAGGTGCATTGGCAGCGGCAGAAAGCTTAGACATTACCGTTATTGATCCGTCACAAGACTCACTGAACATCGCTGAAGAGCGCGCTCAACAAGTGGAGTGGGGCAATGACAATAGTCAGATCAGCTATAGCACCACGTTGCCTGATTCTCAGACATTCGACGTTTGCATCATCGCCACCGCTGCGCAAGTTCGTGCCGACGTCACCAAAGCTTTGCTGAGTACGAACCGCGTCAAACACATCATTTTTGAAAAGGTTCTGTTTCAAAAGTTGGCGCATTATTCAGAGATCTTAGCCTTACTTCAGCAGCATCAAGTACAAGGTTGGGTGAACTGCCCACGCCGTATTTTCCCAAGTTACCAAGAGCTTAAATCTCATTTGGATGCCAGTCTGCCAGTGAGCATGACTGTTACTGGTAACGCCTGGGGTATGGCATGTAATAGCGTTCATTTTATCGACTTGTTCTCTTACCTTGTCGACAGTGCTGCGCTACAAGTTACCAATGTGGCATTGGATGCTGAGCTGATTGAAAGTAAGCGTGCAGGCTTTTATGAAGTGACAGGCGCGATCGAATATGCCATCGGTGTAAACACGTTACGAATTGAAAGTGGCCAAGATCTCATCCCAAGTTTAGCTGTGACTATCGACAATGGTCTCTCACGCCATGTTGTTAACGAAGTGGAGCGCACCTGGCTGTTTAGCCAAGATGGCACAACGACACAACATAGCCACACTCCGCTGTTCCAAAGCCAACTGACGGGAGCGAATGTCACCGAACTGTTGACAACCAATCAGTGTCAGTTAACGCCGTTTACGCAATCATGTTCACTGCATACCCCATTTATTGAGGTGGTCCTTGAGCACCTATCAAAAACCCTTAACGTTCATTTGGACGCTTGCCCAATTACTTAATATTGAGGAGTAAGTATGATCTGGCTAATTGGTTCTGGTTTAATGTCGATTGACTATGCCAAAGTACTCGATGCTCAAGGCTGTGATTATCAGGTGGTCGGCCGTGGTAGTGACTCAGCAGCATCGTTCACTGAAAAAACGGGTAAAGCAGTGATTTGCGGTGGATTAGCGCAGCATATTGCCAATACCAAAGTGGTAGCAGAGGCGGCGATTGTGAGCGTGGGCGTCGCTCAACTGTATGAAACCACCAAGCAACTCATCGAAGCGGGCGTGAAAAAAATTCTGGTCGAAAAACCAGGCGCCACCGCACAGGCGGAAATTGAAGAGTTGCGCAAACTCAGTGAGCAGCATGGTTGTGCGGTTTATATTGCATACAACCGTCGTTTCTTCTCCTCAGTACTGGAAGCGCAGCGCTTGATTGAGCAGGAAGGTGGGGTCACTTCATTCAACTTTGAACTGACAGAATGGGCGCATGTCATTGAAAAAATCGACAAGCCTCAAGAGGTGTTAAACAAGTGGTTCTTAGCTAATTCGACTCATGTTGCCGATCTGGCGTTCTACTTGGGTGGCAAGCCTCGAGATATCTGCTGCTTTGTTCAAGGCAGCCTAAACTGGCATCAAGCAGGGTCAGTATTTTCTGGCGCGGGAATGACAGAACAAGGTGCCTTGTTTAATTATTCCGCAAACTGGGAATCGGCTGGTCGCTGGTCTGTTGAAGTATTAACCAAAGAAAATCGCTACGTATTCAGACCAATGGAAGCACTACAAGTGCAAAAAAGAGGCACGATTCCGTTAGTGGCGGTTGAAGTTGATGATGCTCTCGACAAAGAGTTTAAGCCTGGTTTATTTAAGCAGGTGGAAGCTTTCTTGGGCGATGATGCGCGTTTACTGTGTCGTTTAGAAGAGCAGTGCTCACTGTTCCCTATTTATGAAAAAATGGCGGGTTATCAATATTGATAAACTCGCGTTGATAGAGAAAAGGCCTTTCGAATGAAAGGCCTTTTTTATTAAATTTGTACGTTTGGGATGGCAATTTTTTCAAACAATCGATGGATAACGGTATAGCTATCTTTTCTCGTTTGGTTAATGCCTTCGCCACTTGGGAGCAGGTTGTAAACCGGTAAATCGGGATACAGAACAGAGAGGCTGTACTGAGCGTTGGAGTAGGTGCCATATAACGCAGAGAGACAAATGCCTTTATCCAGAAGTTCGATCTCTAGTGGTAGAGAGGAGTGGTGGTAAATGACATTGGCCATGTTCTTGATCTCATTCGCTACGTCTGGTAGCTCGGTGCGATGAGGAAAGTACATCACTTGGCCATTGGCGTAGTGGACAAACTGTTTGACTTCCGACAGATAAGTGTCGATGCATTTGCCATTTTTGCCACCGACGGCGCCATGTCCGAGAAACCCGACCGGCGCATCTGCTGAGTAAACCGGCTGATTACCATATTTTGCTTTGAGCGCACTGAAGTCGTTTTGGCGGTGTGGATGGATGGGATCCAGCAGGTCAAAAATGGAAAAGATTTCAAACTGTGGAAAATGCTCAAGATGGCCAATGGGCTTTAGGCCTTGTAAGCGGATCAAACTGTCTTGCACAAAGCGAGGTCGGTAGAAGGTTTTTTCATCGCGAATATAGCGTTCGTATTCAAAAACCGTAGTTGTTCCATCATCAAAATAGATTTCTTGCGAAAAAGTGAGATTACGACGGATCAACTTTGTTCGCCAAGCGTTGTATTCGGCATAGAAAAAACGCTCGAATGTTTTACTGCCACCATTAATACGGATGGCTTGTTTGATGGCTTTCGGTACATTAAACGTGCGTTGATGACGTTCTACCCAAATAATATGATTCCAGTCATTTGAACAGAAAACATGATTCAGTTGACTGATTCCAGGCTCTCGGTTTTGTTTGACGAGAAAAAGGATATTGTTTTGAGTTTGATAGGCAACTCTCGCTTCATTAGCGCAAATGTACTGAAATGGTGATGTAGCAACAAATATGTTCATGATAGTCTCAGCTTAAAGCGAGTGAATGATTTTATGGGTGCAACCCATACTTGCTTGTAAAAAGGTATAGGCATTCCACGCAAGTCTTTTTTGAGCCTCTGGTTCAGATAATAGCAGCAATAAGTATGTGCTAATTTGCGTTTTATCCTCACCAATCATAATGGCTTTTTGGGCCATTAATTTATCGATAATTTCAGTAAAGTTGTAATAGCTCGGCCCTGTTATAACCGGAACTCCCAAAGCTGCGGGCTCTAAAACATTATGCCCGCCAACTTTGTCTCCAATTAAACTACCACCCATAAAGCAGACATCTGCTGCACCGAGTAAGACCAACATCTCACCCATAGTGTCACCAAGATACACTTGCGTGGAGTCTGCAATGATGTTTGCTTGTGTGCGCCTTACTGTTTCGAAACCTTGTGTTTGGCACAGTTCGAACACCGAGTCAAAACGCTCTGGGTGTCGGGGCACGAGTATTAAGAGTGCATTTGGATGCGTTTCTAACACTTGTCTATGAGCATCCAATACTTGTTCATCTTCGCCTCTGTGGGTACTTGCGGCTATCCATACCGGCCTTTGTTGGCCAAGCAGAGTGCGTAATTCCACGCCTTGGCGTTTGATCTCATCGGAGATATGGATATCGAATTTGATCGAGCCCGTCACACTGAGTTTGTTTGTCGGGATGCCGAGTTTGGCGAAACGATCGGCGTCCGCTTGAGATTGGCAAAGGACTTTACCCAAGCAAGGGTGGATAAGATTAAATAGCGGCTGAACTTTGGCGTAGTTTTGCTGAGATTTTTCTGACAAACGGGCATTGACCACGATAATCGGGATATTGGCTTTGTGTACAGTTGCGAGGGTGTTAGGCCACAATTCCGTCTCAATGATCAGCATCTTGGCTGGATTGATTGCCTTAAGAAAACCTCGAACCGCAAAGGCAAAGTCGATAGGCATATAGCGATGTTCAACTAAGTTGCCTAATTTTGCGATTTGTTCTGCGCCGGTGCTCGTGGTGGTGGTCACAACAATCACTTGGTCGGGCGTTTTCTCTTTAATTGCTTTAATTAGCGGAACTGCCGCGAGGCTTTCTCCGACAGAAACAGCATGGATCCAGAGTGGTTGGTTTTGCCCATCAAGCGTGGGGGTGATGCCAAAATGCTCTTTCCAACGTTTACCGAATTTGGGCTTGTTTGGCTTGCTACGATACAAACCAAACAGCAGCAAAGGGGCCGCTAAAGCCAGTAGGAGTGTGTAGAGCCATCTTACTAACATGCGTTCACCGCAATGGCGTCGAGTTTGCGAATACTGTCTAACACGTGTTTTGGTGTCAGTTCAGACAAGCATTTGAGGTGTTGGTATTGGCACTCGCGCTTAAAGCAGGGACGACACTCGATATCGGTGTGAACAATTTCTACGTTTTCTGCTAAAGGCGGTGTGTATTTTGGTGATGTTGAGCCATATACCGCGACGACATTACACCCAACCGCCGCCGCGACGTGCATTAGGCCTGAATCGTTGCTGACAACCGTGTGACAAGCCGCCAGTAGATCCACCGCTTCAATTAAACTGGTTTCGCCAGCCAATACGTGAATTTGGTGATGAAATTCGCTAGGTACGCCTTGTTTAATGCCATTACAGGTATCGCGATCTTTTTGCGAACCAAACAACCATACTTGATGACCTTGCTGGCACATTGCGTGGGCGACTTCGGCATAATGATTTTCCGGCCATTTTTTGGCTGGTCCAAATTCAGCACCAGGACAAAGACCGATCACTTTGCTCTGCACCGCAAGACTAAACTTCGCTAGTGTTTGTTGCTGAGCATCAGTATGGATAGACAATTTAGGGCGAGGTAAGGTTTCTAGCCCACCTAACGAGGAGGAATCGATCATTTGTTCACGTGGATGAGCTAAGGCCACATAGCGTTCGACCATATACTGAAAGGCTTTCTTATTAGGTCTAAGATCGTTCAGTAGCCCATAGCGCATTTCGCCCCGCCAGCCTGTACGTTTGGGGATATTGGCGAACCATGGGATTAAGGCGGATTTCGCTGAATTAGGTAAGACGTAAGCGTGGTCATAACCAAACTCACGTAGGGATTTACCGATTTCACGACGACCTAATAGGTTGAACTCGCCATGGCCTAGCGGCATTTCAATTGCGCGGTTGACTTCGGGCATCCGCTCCAAGATCGGTTTACACCATCCAGGGGCAATGACGTCAATGAGAGCATCGGGATGTTGCTGTTTCAGCGTGGTATAGAGTGATTGTGACATCACCATATCGCCAACCCAAGAAGGGCCAATGATTAAAAATTTTGTCATAGCTAGTCCATATACCGTGGATCGCGATAAGGGTTGGGGGCGGTTTTATCTTCTTGAGTCCTCAAAAGTTGGAAAATCCACATATATTGCTCTGGGGACTCAGCGATCACATTTTCGATATGTGCATTCATCTTGCGCGCATCAGTCTCTTCATTCTCTGTAGGGAAGTGCTCCCATGCTGGGAAGAACTCTACGTCAAATTGCCCTGTGTCAACATTGAGTTTTGAGACCATGGGAACAACTTCTGCTTTGGCTACCTTGGTTAATTTACCCACTCCGGGTAGTGTCGCTTTAGTGGCAGCAAAGAAATCAACAAATACGCTTCGTTGCTCACGTCCATGATCTTGGTCGGCTAAATAATAGCCTAGATAGCCTTTGCGAATAGCTCGGATAAAGTGGTTTACACCCGCATCTCGCTCAAATATTTTTCCACCATATTGCACTCTTTGGCGATGCATTAGCCAATCTGTTAGTGCATTTTTTTGAGGTTTTGAAAACCCACGACAGGGAGGCCTCTAGATGCTAGCACGATGGCAGGAATATCAATGGTCCACGTATGCGGTACCATCAAAATCACATTCGATTTTCGGTCTAACACAGTTTGGAGGTGTTCCATTCCTTTAATGTTGGTATTTCGTGTGAGCCACTTTTTGCTGCGAGTTGTTAAAGACGCGAAGGTCAGCAAATAAATGCCTGCAGTCTCTAAACAGCGAAACAGAATCTGTTCTCGTTCTTCGTGAGAGCGCTCTGGAAAGCATAGGTGCAGGTTTACCCATGCATTATGAATAGTACCTTTACGTTTCTTTATGAGTACTTTGGCAATCGTACGAGCAATTCGTCGTTTGATGCTTACTGGTAGAAATGTAATTGGAATAGCAAAGAGTATAGCAATCCAAGTCCCCCAGTATTTAGGAGCAAGAAAACCCCACTGGAAGGTGGGGTGATATGCTTTGGGATCGAAGTCGTTACGTTCAGTTTTCATGTTTCGTCAATATTCTAGTCATAGCGTCTGCTAAGATTCAATGAGTTAGTTCTTTACTTCTAGGTGCCAGAGATACACATTTTAGAACCTAGAACCTAGAACCTAGAACCTAGAACCTAGAACCTAGAACCTAGAACCTAGAACCTAGAACCTAGAACCTAACCATTAACAATCGCCATATACTCCGCTACTCCTTCAGCGACAGTCTTAAACTCAACATCACACCCAGCGGCGCGCAGTTTTGTGAGATCTGCCTGAGTAAACTCTTGGTAGGCGCCTTTTAGATGTTCAGGGAATGGAATAGTTTCAATCTCTCCTTTGCCGTGATGCTTGATCACTGCTTTTGCCACTTCTTCAAAAGACTCAGCGTTACCCGTGCCACAGTTGAAGATGCCAGAAACGCCATTTTGCATAAACCATAAGTTTACCTTACACACGTCACCAACGTAGATGAAGTCACGTTTGAACTGCTCGCTACCTGCGAACAGTTTTGGATTTTCACCCGCAAGGATTTGGTTGTTAAGGTGGAAAGCAACCGATGCCATGCTGCCTTTATGCTGCTCACGAGGGCCATAAACATTGAAGTAACGGAAGCCTGTGATTTGCGATAGTGTCTCGCCATGTTCTTCGGCATCTTGCCACAAGCGGCGAACGTAGTTATCGAATTGCTGCTTTGAATAGCCGTAAACGTTGAGTGCACCTTCGTATTCACGTTCTTCTTTAAAAACAGTGGTTTCACCGTAAGTGGCTGCAGAAGAAGCATATAGGAATGGAATTTCACGCTCTAGGCAGTAGTGAAGTAACTCTTTTGAATACTCGTAGTTGTTGAGCATCATGTACTTGCCATCCCACTCCGTTGTTGCAGAGCAAGCACCTTCGTGGAAGACCGCTTCGATTGGGCCAAAGTTATCACCCGCCATGATCTGAGTGAGAAAGTCATCTCGATCCATGTAATCGGTAATGTCGAGATCAACCAAGTTTTTGAACTTTCGACCGTTCTTTAGGTTGTCTACAACCAGAATGTCATTGATACCAATCTCGTTTAGGGCTTTAACAATGTTGCTGCCAATCATGCCAGCGCCGCCAGTTACGATGATCATAAATCTTCCACCTAAGGTTAAAAATGCCAAAAAATTTTATCAGGAAAAGGAGGAGGGTGCTAGAACTTGGTCTTAACCTGGGTTCTTCGTATGAAGGCAACTGAATTCCTAATCCGATGAGAGTTCAGTTGCCTATATGGGAGAAATAAGAAAACTAGACCCTAGACCTTTCTCTCTCAATACCAACGGCTTCTCGCGTTGGTCACTTCAAATAGCTCGTACTTGCGACTCAGTGTTTGACCGCCATCACGAGTGATTGGTTGCCAAGCAAAAACACCACGCGCCGTGCTTGGTTTGATCGTCATCGCATCAAATGGAATCGAAATATAGAAGCCTTTGTTGTAACTGCCTTCGCCATATTCCTCAGTTGTCAGGTCCGTCACGGTCGCAAATGCACCGACGATCATGCCGGATTTAAACTGTTTGGAGAAATCGACGCGTACCCCGTTGTCGCCGCCCAAGAACTTACCCGCGCTGACTTTAAACAACGTGTTCTCCAACAAAGACCACTGAGGCATGTAGTAAGCAGAAAGTTGACCCGTAGTGCCTTTATCAAGAACGTAAGCTTGGCAGCCAGTATCGTTTGGTTTGCAGTTAGAGGCATCGTAGCCATCGTAATAAACAAACGGTTCGTCGAATGTGGCAAACCAGCTATCTGGGTCACGCTGCGAGATTAAGTTCGCATCCAAGCCCAAAGCCCAGTTTTTACCTAATGGACGGTAAAGCACTTCACCACCTACACCAGCAAACATGGTTTCCAAATAACCGCCGTACATTTGGGTATAGACTTGCTGCGTAGGTTGAGCAAACCAAGTGAGCTGCATATGGTTTAGACGAACAGGGTTATCACTCACGTAGGAGCGGAACATCGTTCGCACGCGCGGCACGGCGAAGTTCGAAATATGAGGGTCTTTCTCTACGTAGTTGAACTTGTCGTAGTTATCGGCAAGGTTGACGTAAATAGAACCGCTCGCTTCGATGTTATTGGTGAGCCAATAGTTCGCTTCGGTATTAAAACCAAGGTGGAACAAGTAGAACGCTTCAGGGCCACCTAATGATTGCGCCAACACAGGAGAAATACCTGCGTTCCAGCGCTCGCGATGTGTCGTCAATGGTTTCGCGTTTTCACGGTAATTGGGCTCGCTGGTGTTGCCTAGCTCGCGGCTATTGGCACCAACGTATTGATACGTCGCCGCTTGTTTATAAGCTTCTGCATCAAGCTCGGTTTGCGTTAAGTCCACGCCATTACGGGTTTCAACAATCTTATAGGTAGTGATGTAGTCTGGTGCGTTATTGGCTAAAATCGCGGCGGCGCGATCTTGCGCTTCTTTTCTATCTCGGTATTTAACCTGCTCACCCGCAATCACCAAAGCATCACCTTGCTCATACAAGGTGCTTTGTTGATAACCCGCGTTGCTGTCTAGTTGCTGGGCGACTGCTTGCCAATCGGTATTGCCTTCGCTTGGTCTTCCCGTGACGGCTTGCTTGGGTTCATCTCGCCAAACCGCTTTGAGATCATCAAAATTGGTGTAGAGATTAAAACCAAAGGTCAGTGTATCGCCACGTTGGTAACTTAACTTGGCATCGCCCCAATCTCCAAGTTGATAGAGCACGCCAAAGTTCCAAGGAGTATGTTGTGGCATCGGCTTACCACCACGGACATAAGGGAAATCTTGGCTGTAATCGTTGGCATCGTATTCCACTTTCACACGCAGTGGTTGATACGGTGTTTGATATTCAATGCCGCCATAGAGAGCGGCAGGGCCTTTAAACCAGCGCTCAAAATCAACGCTGCCCCCCGAGCCTTTATAGTCACTTGGCCTTTCACAAAACTTATCGCTAACTTTGCAAAATGGGTTGGTGAAGTTGCCGTTTTGGCCGATATAACCCCATCCCATACCTAGCGTAAAGTCGATTGGGCCAAACCGTTTGGTCGCAGCAATAAACTCGCCGTCAAATAAACCTGTCCCGCCAAAATCACGAATGCCAATTGAGGTTTCAGGTAACCAGTAGCTCTCTTGCCAAAGGCGTATTTTGAAATCAATACCTTTATCGGTATAGAGATTGTCGCCGCTGTAATCTGGATTCGGGTTAAACAGCATATCCGGCACGCGTGTGTAACGGATGGTGGTTTCAAACCAATCGAACAACTGCAGCGAGGTGTAATAATGGTGGTAGTCGTCGTTGAGGTTAACACCAAAGTTGAATTCACCCTCTTTTGCCATACGGCCAGACGGCATTTGCATTAAACCCACGCCACCAAAATCAGTTTGTGAAGGGCGAAGTGTCACGGTTTCAAGCTCAGAGGCGTGTGAATGCAAAGAGGTTACGCCTGCTAGTGCGGAGAATACGCCAAGGCAAACGACGGAAACTCGAGAGCGAAAGCCAACGCTTGGGATTTTTGATGAGGAATTTAAGTACGTCATAATTAACCTTTGATCATCCCTAATAGTTTGACGATGTCGCTCTCTAGCGCCTGAAGAACATCATTACTGGCGTTAAAGCCAATGAAAATTGTAGAGCCTGGTTGCACCGACACATGCTGATTGTTCCAGTAGCTATAACCCACTTTGCTGCTGTCTCCATTTGGCGATATCACCCATGCCTCGCTTTTATTGCCATTGTCATTCAATGTGCCGTCCGCGATGTAATCTGCGACCTCGAAATCGGCAGAAAAAGGCACTGTTTTTGGGGTAATCAATCCTAATAAAAACACCTGGTTCTTGCGTGAGGCTTGCTTTAATGCATAGTGACCCGGTAGGGCAGGGTTGAGATCCGCTTTCAAACGCACCGCATCAATATCTAAGTTAATGTCCTCGCGATAACCGTATTGATGCTTTTCCACTAGCGTTAGTAAAAGCTGGCTGGCCCGGCGATAATCTTCATTTTTAGCGAGTTCAAGAAGTTGCTGGCGAACGTTCTGTAGCAGGGCATCTGCCTCGGCTTGTTTGTTGAGGTTAAACAGCTGGAAGCCTTCATGGAAACTCAATGCTTGTGCATTCGATGAGTCGTTTTGTTGACGGTTTTGCTGCTGAGCATCCAAGAGCACTTGCTCAAGACGAACCGGTTGTGGGTAGTTGAGTTGTAAACCATGATTGAGCAATATCACCTGAGTGGGTTGCTGAATATCGACCGCTTGTGAAGCCGCTAAAACGCTCGGTGAAAGAGTCAACGCAGACGCTACAATTCCACTTAGCAGGGTGACAAAGGAAAAGCCATGTTTCATTGTGCAGCCTCCGCAAACGGTTTCAGGATCTCGAACTCAATACGCGTCATTTCAGGCCCAAGATATTGAATGCTCTTCATTACTTGACCACTGCCATTAACCCAGTATTGGTTTTGCACCGTGGTATCTAATTGAGGGAAAAAGATGTTCTCTTGCCAGATGGTTAACGTTTGCTGCCAAATAGCGGAAATTGCCTCTTCACTCCCCATTCGCGTGAGCGTCACATCGCCAAGATAGCCGTAATGCTTCCCTTTATTGCTGTCAGAGCTTTGTGTTTCCCAATCATACTGGCTTTGCCATTGAAGGTTAGCTTGCCAAGGTTTCGCTTGTTGAGAGTGCGCTAAATCCACCTCTCTGCGTATAAGGTTCCCATAAGGAAGATTAAGCGTTTTAACCACACGGCCGTTTTCCGTCACGATCATCCCGCCATCTGAAGAAACCCATTTTAGCTGTAGTTGACTGTTGTCTGGGTTTTGCTCTGCGTAGCCTAGCACCATGAAAATACGCTGGCCGTCGTTAATTCGCATATAAGTACTGGCGTAGGGAAGCTCTAACACCTGCTGAGAGGTTTGGGTAATGTCTTCTGCGCCAAAGAACGCTTCATTTAGCGTGGTACTCATGTCATCGAAACGTTGAACACAACCGGAAAGGAGAATCAAACTGGCTACGGTTGCACTACGCACAAGAAAACGAGGCAAAATAGCCTGCTGAAAAGGGAGATTTATCATCGACTAACAACCTTGTTGTTGGTAGGAATCCATCAATAAAAAATAGTGTTCAAGGGTACTATGGAAGGCGTAATGAGAAAAGGAGAGATTAAACAATCGTCAGGTGAAGCCTCTATATAGCCATCCTTACTGGCGCGGAATCCATCCTTCGCATTGGCTGTTGCGAGAGTGAGCGGCAGAGGATTCATCATCAATTCTCTCACCCTGTCATCCTCACGAACGTGGGGATCCATCGTATAGCAAGCACCGTGGCTCGGTTTTATCGCTTCATTACTGGTGTTTCTGTTGATTTAGCTACTCTCTCACTCCGTCATCCTCGCGAACGCGGGGATCCATTGTATAGCGAGCACCGTGGCTCGGTTTTAGCGCTTCATTGTCGGTGTTTTT
>NZ_NPKW01000015.1:0-915 GCF_002265885.1 Vibrio sp. 03_296 | reverse complement strand
TTCCTGCGTCAGGTGGAGTAAAGCGATAAGTAAAGCTCTCCCCTAGGCATACGGGTTTTTGACTCAAAAAAGGGAACACCATCCATCTCAATAGGTACGCGCAAACCATGCCAATGGATTGTAGTTGGCTCGTTGAGTTTGTTGGTGAAGTGAATGATCACTTCTTCCCCTTGTCGACAAGCGAATCGTAGGGGCAGGAATAGAGCCATTAAAGGCGAGCACATCCGTAGTAAAACCAGGCACCACCTCAGCGGTAGCCGGTTCTGCAGTCATCTCATAGACAAACCGACCATGATGAAACGGCGCTCTACGCGACAGTGAACACGCAGGGAGAAGCGTTAATGCGGAAAACGCCAATGAAGTTTGAAGAAAGCGGCGGCGAGAAATATCCATATGTGGCCTACTGATTTGATTAATTGGCCTAAGTCTAACCAAATATTAATAATCATTCTCAACAATCTATCATACAAACCTAACTAAAGTAATGTCATATTGAAGCTGTTACTTCTTCGTAATAAATGACGCTATGGACAGTCTCAATAGCATTGATTTCAAAAACTTGCTAGCCAACAAAAATCTATTCAAATGAAGATGCGATTACTCACATTGGCCCATTTTAAAGATGGTCACTCTCGAACCCAAATGGCTAAGTTCCTGAAGGTAAGTAGAACCAGTGTGAATAAATGGGTACAAACATTCCGTGAAGAAGGGCTTGAAGGACTGCAAGAGAAACCAAGAACGGGTCGCCCAGCAAAACACGACAACTCGACTTTGGGCTGAGCATGGCTCAAGACCAAGAGTGGTAAAACAGCAGCAGTTTGAATATGCGTATTTGTTTGGCTCAGTATGTCCCGCTAGAGGTATTGACGAGGCAATGGTCGTTCCTCGGGTTAACAAGAACATTATGGTTGAGCA
>NZ_NPKW01000149.1:0-82417 GCF_002265885.1 Vibrio sp. 03_296 | reverse complement strand
ACTGGCGATCGAAAGGCTGGCTTTGGAAGGTTCTTGGCCTTAACGTTTACAGCATCTGTGAATTCGAAGGACACTAATTAAGTCAATGAGTTTATTTAGCTTTAGACGCGAAAATGGCGTCCGACGTCAAGTTTAAAGGAAGTGGTGGGGCAAGGCCATGTGCTGACTGCCCTAGAAAATGCTCTTGAGCACAATCGTCTGCACCATGCTTACTTGTTCAGTGGCACACGAGGTGTGGGTAAAACCTCGATTGGTCGCTTGTTTGCCAAAGCCCTCAACTGCGAAACGGGCATCACCTCTGCGCCTTGTGGACAGTGTGATACTTGCCGAGAGATTGAAGAAGGGCGCTTCGTTGATCTACTGGAGATTGACGCTGCATCGCGTACTAAAGTTGAAGACACTCGTGAACTGTTAGACAACGTTCAATACAAACCAGCGCGCGGTCGTTTCAAGGTTTACTTGATCGACGAAGTGCACATGCTCTCGCGTCACTCATTTAATGCGTTACTCAAAACCTTAGAAGAGCCGCCAGAGTATGTGAAATTCCTATTGGCAACGACGGATCCACAGAAACTTCCTGTGACGATTTTGTCTCGTTGTTTGCAGTTCCACCTTAAGCCGATCACGGTTGATGCTATCCATCAACAGCTCGATTTTATTTTGGCGAAAGAAGGTGTTACCGCTCAAGCACGTGCGCTCGGTATGATCGCGCATGCTGCCGATGGCAGTATGCGTGATGCCCTAAGCTTAACCGATCAAGCAATTGCGTTAGGCAATGGTCAGATTGAAACCGATCTGGTCAGCCATATGTTAGGCACCATTGACACCGACCAAGCCATCCATCTCTTAGAAGCCATCAGCAGCAAGCAGCCACAAGTGGCGATGGATAAGATCCAGCAGCTCGCGCAAAATGGTGCGGAGTGGGATGGTTTATTGCAACAATTGGCGACTCAGCTGCATCGCATTGCCATGTACCAGTTGTTGCCTTCAAGCTTAGACAAAGCGCAGCCTGATGCGGAAAAAATTGAACTGCTGAGTCGCGCACTGTCGCCACAAGATGTTCAGCTGTTTTATCAGATCGCCTTAAAAGGGCGTGAAGATCTCTCTTTGGCGCCAAATGGGCGTATCGGGATGGAAATGATTGTGCTGCGTATGATGGCCTTTCGTCCTGCGGATATGTCGCAAGCGAACATCATTTCGGCGCAAGGTGCGAATATAGCATCAGCGCCGGCAACGCAAAGTGCCGCTCCTCAAGCACACACGGCTGCAGCGATGAGCGCACAGTCAAGCTCTGAACGGGTTACTCCCGCAGAACGTCCTCAAGCGGTCAGTCACGCGCCATCGCGTCCGGCTTCATCAATGAATGCCCCAAGTTCTGTGGCCCCTCAGCCTGTTCAGACAGAGATGCCACCTCAATATGATGCGCCACCGATGGATTATGCCGATTATCCACCTATGGATGACATGCCGCCAATGGGTTATGGCTATGAGGATGCAGCCGCATCGCAGCAAGAGCCTCAACTAGCGCCGCAGCAAATGCCTGAAAGCACAAGTCCTGCTTCTGGTGGTTTAACCGGTTTGCGTCACCAATTGCGTTCTCAACGTCAAGGGTTGGCGCAAAATGGTGGCTCAAAAAAGTCTAAAGCGGCATCTGCTGAGAAAGAGTCGGTCCTCGATCGAGTCGCGCAAAAGCAGGCAACTGCAGCGCAGGTGTCGCCACGTCAAAGCCTTGCACCGTCAGAGCCTGAAGTAAAAGAGGATGAACCCTATCAATGGCGTCCAAGTCAGCCGGTGGTGCAGTCTAAGAGCAAAGAGCTAACACCGACGGAAATTAAACGCGCACTTGAGCATGAAAAAACGCCGGAAATGGCGGAAAAACTCGTTGCAGAATCGCTTGAGCAGAGTGAATGGGCAAAACTAATCACCCAGCTCGAAACGGCAAAACTGGTGGAACAGTTAGCGCTCAACTCGGCGTTTAACAAAGATGGTTCAACCATCGCTTTGACGCTGCGTAGCCATCAACAACATTTAAATACTGATAAAGCGCAAAAAGAGCTGCTTTCAGCGCTCAACGAAACGCTTGGGGAAACTTGTCATCTCTCTGTTGAAGTCGGAGATCAAGGTGAGACGCCCCTAGAGTTACGCGAAAGACTTTATCAGCAAAAGTTACAACAGGCTTTCGACAGCTTGGAAAATGACAGTAATGTTCAGTTTATACTGCGCCGATTCAGTGCAGAACTGGACAGAGACAGTGTTCGCCCTGTCTGAATTTATTCGCGGGGTTGAAATGTTCGACAAACGACCCCATCCATAGTGAAACACCTCATTCAACCAGAGAGAAAAACATGTTTGGTAAAGGCGGTATGGGCAACCTAATGAAGCAAGCCCAACAAATGCAAGAACGCATGCAAAAGCTTCAAGAAGAAATCGCAAATATGGAAGTGGTCGGCGAATCAGGCGCAGGCTTGGTGAAAGTCACTATCACTGGTAGCCACAGCGTTCGTCGTGTCAACATCGATGAAAGCTTGATGGAAGATGACAAAGAGATGCTTGAAGACTTGATCGCAGCAGCATTTAACGATGCAGCACGCCGCGTTGAAGAAACTCAAAAAGAGAAAATGGCAGCAATCACTGGCGGTATGCAACTACCACCAGGCATGAAAATGCCGTTTTAATCGAAAAGGTTAACTATGCGTACCAGCCATATGCTGGAACAATTGATGGAGGCCTTACGTTGTTTGCCTGGGGTTGGCCCCAAGTCAGCACAGCGTATGGCCTTTCATTTGTTACAGCGAGACAGAAAAGGCGGCCTGCAGCTTGCGGATGCATTAAGTCATGCTATGACGGAAATTGGCCACTGTAATGAGTGCCGTACTTTTACTGAAGAAGATGTTTGTCATATCTGCAACAACCCAAAACGCCAAGAAAACGGATTATTGTGTGTGGTCGAAAGCCCTGCCGATATCGCCGCCGTGGAAGCCACAGGACAATTTTCTGGGCGCTATTTTGTGTTGATGGGGCACCTATCACCGCTTGATGGTATTGGACCTAGTGATATTGGCCTCGATGTCCTCGATTATCGTCTGCGTCGCGGTGATATCAAAGAAGTGATCTTAGCGACCAACCCTACCGTGGAAGGTGAAGCGACCGCGCACTACATCGCAGAGCTCTGTCGAGAGCATAAAGTGGATGCCAGTCGAATTGCTC
The DNA here is from genome assembly GCF_002265885.1 of Vibrio sp. 03_296. Taxonomy (NCBI): domain Bacteria; kingdom Pseudomonadati; phylum Pseudomonadota; class Gammaproteobacteria; order Vibrionales; family Vibrionaceae; genus Vibrio; species Vibrio sp. 03_296. Next base: position 79,210 of record NZ_NPKW01000149.1, on the reverse strand, counting down.
ATGGTGTTCCCGTCGGTGGGGAGCTTGAGCTGGTGGATGGAACTACGCTCTCCCATTCATTATTGGGTAGACACAAACTCAACTAACACCAAAGCGATGCTGATAACAGCATCGCTTTTTCATTGCGTCTTTTTCTTTGATGAACGAGTTAAGATTCGGGCTCCATGACCAAGCGCCAATGTGAGTCGAGCACGGGTGATGGCATGTAGTTGAAGTGCTGTTCGCCACTGTGTAGGTAGCTGAGATACTCACTCAATATCCTACAAGTGGTCTGCTCGCATGTTGGGTTGGTAAACAACACGATGCCATCGAGGTCACTATTTGCAGGCAGTGAAACACACGAAGATGGCTCCTTGTTTGGGTTGATGCACAGCAAAGCCGCGCGTGTGGTGAGTTTTTCCAAAAGGGTAAAAAGTGCCTGTTCGCCAAGTGCATTTGGCGCTCTTATTTCCAAGCGTATTTCGCTAGCCTTCTTAAGCTGCATAAGCGCATTGTCGAGCTGCTTTGTGAAATCGGCCAGCGAAACGTCATGCAGCGCATCTATATCATTGAGTGCTCCTTGCTCATGTAGAGCGCCTATCTCAAGCAAGCCGATACCATTGTCTTGACGGCCGCGAACCACTAGGTCCCTTGTTGGGTTAGCTCTCCATTGCTCTGCCGACGGGGCTTGTATGGCGGTTAGCCTTGATCCGCTCAGCTCGGTGAACATGGCTTCGACTAATGAACGCCATTGCTCTTCGTTTTGCGCCTGTGCCGCTTTGATCAAATAAGGCTGATAAAGCTGCTGCCACTCATCTTGAATTTGATCGTATTGCGGATAGTTTGTCGCTACGCTTTGCCAAAGCTGCTGGTAGTCGTCTTCATAGCCTAATGACTTTCGCGCTGCGACAACCGGTTGAGGCTCGCGCAGCACAATCTTAACTTGGTCCGTATTGGAGCGATCACCACTATCTTTGGCGTAAAGCTCAAATATGTACGTTCCTGCAACGGTCGGGTTGAGCAGTGTGGCCGTAAAGCTGTCAGCGTTTAAAATGGTTAGACTCTGTGGGCCAGAAATTTGTCGCCATTGCTTGGTCTTAATAGAGAACACCAGTTTAGGCCAGCTTTTCGCTGAGCCGTGTAAGGTAATGGTGTTGATCGGCAACGTATGTACTTGGTCGGATCCCGCGTTGACTGTTGGTTTAGTGTACTTGTTAGCATCGGCGGCATCATCAACATCGCACCCAGCGAGGAACAGCAGTGTGGCTATCAAGACGATTTTGAGTAAGTTACACATCTTAAGTCCTCCGGATCAGAAACTGTAGCTAATACCAGTGGAGAGAAAGGCCTCTTCACTGTCGTAAAAATCGATATCAGAATCCGACTCTTGATAACCCGCCATGATGTTCAGTTGGGTATTTCTCCAACCCCAAAGATCGGCATAGCTGTAGACGGAAAACAGGCCAAAGCTCTCGTAATCTTGCTTGCGAGAAAAAACGGGGTTGTCTGCATCAAAACTGGCAGAGCTATTTCTCAGCGTTGTGATAACACTGTGTCTGCCTTGGGCGACAAGGAACGACATCTGTGCGGTCAATAACTGATTGCTTTTGGCATCGCCATCGGCGTTGCGTAGCGTGTAGTAAAACGCAGGGGACAGTACAAACGACTGGCTCAAAGGAAAAGAGATCTCTGCGCCCAAGCGTTGATAGTCGCTGGCACGCTTTAATTGTGAACGAGCTTCAGTGGTTAACCCTTGTGAGAGGCCGATGTCGTCGTCTTCAACTTCGCTGCTGGCGACAGCGTATTTTAAACTGATAGGCAAAGGGCTGGTGATGTCCATAGCGAATCTCACGCCACCTACGGTTTGCTCCGTTGTTTGCCTTTTTTGACCAGTGAGATAAGGGTCACGCCAGACCTCTTCCATGCTAGGGACATTCCCAAAGAGTGCGGCAGTGAGGATCATGGCGTTGTTGAACCGATGCGCAATGCCCAATTCTGCTTGAAATTGCGCTTCTGCAATCTGCTCTTCACTATTGCCAAGAAAGACTAACGTGTCGCCAAAGCTGTATTGCAATCGGCCAAGAAAAAATGGAGACGCTTGCGATACCTTTTTGCCTTGGTTGGTGAGATCGGCGGTGATTTCATTATCTTCATGGGTGCTGTTTTGCGATTGGCTTTGGCCAAATCCAATATTAATACTGATGGTGCCGCTGAAACCGGGATCAAATGGGTCCGGTTCTGCCAGGCTATATGAAGAAGCGAGTACGGCAATCGTACTAAGTAGTATTGCCGCGTGTGTTGGGGAAACTTGCATGCTAATTCCTTGTGAATGACGTTTGAAAGCCATTCCAAATTAGCATTCGCCGCATCGATAAATCGTTGGTGTTTTATGGACGAATTGTGTCCATTTTGGTCACAATTCATTCTCGGTAGTATTCGGGTGCAGTTCGGGCCACTGCATTTCAAACGCAGCGCCACCCAAAGTAGATGACACCATTTTCACGTTGCCTTTGTGCCAAAGCATGATTTGTTTAACAATCGCCAATCCTAACCCATGGCCTTTTTCGCTACTGCGTGCTTGGTTATCAAGCTGAGTGAAGGGTTCAAAAATGCGTTCTGCATGTTCATCAGGCACACCTTGACCATCGTCTTCCACCGTGATGTGAAATGCGGTGCCACTGTATTTAAACGAGACAATAATGGTGTTTTGAGCAAATCGGCTTGCGTTAGTAAGAAGGTTTTTCACCGCGCGCATCAAACCCTTGTTGTCGATGAACATGCGATGCTGTTTTAACTCTGGCGAACAGTAAAACTGGATATCGAGATCGGGATGCTGAAGTTTGAAATCATCGATTTCATTGAGCAACTCCCTAGCAAAACAGCATTGTGAAAAATGGGTGATATCGGCAATCCGATTGTAGCGAGAGAGCAGTAAGTTTTGGTTGATGAGATGGTCGAGATCATCAATGCTTGTGTGCAGTGCGCGTTGATATTTCTCTTTTTGCGCGTCGCTGGTGTGAGGATCTTCAAGCATCTCAATCGCAAAGCGCAGTCGATACAATGGCGTACGTAAATCATGCGCGACCGCGTTGGTCAGCTCACGCTGCCGAGCAATGAGACTCTCGATATTGTCGGCCATGTTATTGAAGGAGTCACTGAGTTGAGAAACCACCGAGAGCTTGGAAGCTCGCGCCCGTTGTGACAGTTTGCCTTGGCCAAATTCGGTAGCGGTTGCCACCAGTCGAGTTAAGTCACGCCAAAGTGGATAGACCCACAAAATCAAAGCAAGAGAAATCAGTAGGAAGAACATCAGCGCGATGGTGGTGCTCAACTTGAGTTGTACGGCTTGCGACAAGTTATCTTGGACGCGCAACCAAAAGCCATCATCGATGGGGGCAAGCAGCTCGACGCGTCCCTCATCATTGATATAACTAACAATTTCGTTGGGGGAGTTCAACAAAGTAAGCTTGGCCGTCTTGCTAAGTTGCGTTTCGTTCGTCAAGCTAATGTGGATAGGGAGTTTGGCGTTGGTCTGTGCAAGCGTGTTTAGCCACTCGCTTTTAGGCAGTTGACGCAGATCTTCAATCGCTAATGAGAGTGTCCCCTTGGCCTGATTGAGCACGGCATGCTCGGTGGACTCGTTAAGAGCGATATACAGCACTTGGTCACTGTCGCCAACTCGTTGTAAGAGCGCCATTGGGTCGGCATAAAGAAACGTTACTTGGCCTTGTTGTAGTGAAGCATAGATGGCTTTGTCGGCTTGGTAATCTGCCAACGTTTGGAGCTTAACAGGATAGGCAAAGCTTTTGGCATAGTGGTCGATGGTTTGTTGCCACTGAGTCGTGGGTTGCTGCAAGAGTTTCTTGGACAACACTTCGAAGTTCACCCGATAGATCGGTTTATAGAAATCTTCGGAAAACTGCTCGTTGAGTTTTAAAACCGGGTTTACGCCACTGGGGATGATCAACAAAGTGGTCGGAACAAACACCGCCAACCATAAGATGGCAAACGCGCGAATCATAGTGAAGTCTCCCAAGAAGAGGCACACAACTGGTAACCAACGCCGCGAATGGTCTTGATTAAGGTTGGTTCGTTGGGATCGTCATTGAGGGTGCGCCGTAGGCGAGAAACTCTTCGGTCGATGGAGCGATCTAATCCGTCATATTCAAAGCCACGAATGTGCTGTGCGATGTCATCGCGTGACACCACTTGGCCAACGTGCCGAGCCAAGAGCAGCAGCAGTTCAAATTCAGAGGTGGTCAGTTTGAGCGCTTGCTGATGCAGTGTGACACTGCGGTGTTGCAAATTAATCACCAAAGGTCCAAGTTGCAAGTCATCTTTGCTGCCTTCTGTCGTCAAACGTTCGTGTCTACGCAGCAACGCGCGAATGCGCGACAGCAGTAATCTTGGTTTTACTTGCTTCACGATGTAGTCGTCTGCGCCCAGTTCTAATCCCATGACTTGGTCTATGTCGTCATCTAGGGCCGTTTGCATCAAAATCATGCCATGGTACTTACTGCGTATCGCTTTGCACACTTCCATTCCGCTTTGCCCGGGCAACATAATATCGAGAATCACCAAGTCAGGTTGGTTTGACAAGATTGCATCGACGGCATGAAAGCCATCCGAGACGATATCAATCTGAAATTCATAGTTTTGTAGAAAATCTTTGATCAACTCAGCGAGTTCCAAGTCGTCTTCGACAAGCATAATCCGATATGAGGCAGGTGAGGTCATAGTGTTGCGTGGCAGAGAGTCAATAACAAAACTATAACCCAGTTCAATGAATTGCTCTGTGACCATTTGTGACCAAGTCACAAAGTTGTGATGCGTTTTATAAAATATTGAGAGGCAATAGAAAAAGAGCCGCTCGAATCGGCGGCTCGCTGTGATTAGTCTTTGTTGGGGCCTGAAATCAACTTGTAGGCCACCGCCCCAAGTAATGCGCCTAGAATCGGCGCGACCCAAAATAGCCAAAGTTGCGCCGTGGCCCAATCACCAACATAGAGAGCAACACCGGTACTTCTAGCTGGGTTGACCGAAGTGTTGGTCACCGGAATGCTGATGAGATGGATAAGTGTGAGGCACAGACCGATAGCGATGGGCGCAAAACCTTGAGGCGCACGCTGATCCGTTGCACCAAGAATCACCAGCAAAAACATCATGGTCATCACGACTTCGGTCACCAGCGCAGAAGTTAGCGAATAGCCACCTGGAGAATGCTCACCATAACCGTTAGAGGCAAAACCTGAGCTCACCGCATCGAAGCCCATTTGACCAGAGGCGATGGTATAAAGCACGCCACCGGCAATGACGCCACCAATCACTTGAGCAAGGATATACGGAACCATTTCTTTGGCTTCAAATCGTCCGCCAGCCCATAAGCCAATGGTGACGGCGGGGTTAAGGTGACAGCCGGAAATATGGCCGATGGCAAAAGCCATGGTGAGCACCGTCAAACCGAACGCGAGGGAAACACCGAGCAGGCCAATTCCAACATCCGGAAAGGCGGCCGCCAAAACGGCACTACCACATCCACCAAGCACCAGCCAAAAGGTGCCAAATAATTCCGCCAGATATTTATTCATACAATGTCCTATTGAGAGGGGGATTGGAATAAAAATAGCTGGTAATCAGCACCTTGCTAGAAAGTGTCGTGATATTTTTTACGAAATTCTACTTGGCGCTGTGTTTTCTTAGAGCTAAGAAATGTTTCATCATTTTGAGAGGATATCGCTCAGCACGTCTAGCGAAAAGGCGTACAGGTGGAGGAAAGAAAGCGCGTTCAACCAAGGTGGGCAGATGATTAAGTAAGCTGCTCTAACTCGGTAATATTGTCGAGCGCTTGTTGATTGGTTGTGCCACAAACCACAGGGCACGGTTTGAACTCATGGCAAACTTTTGGCCGCTCCGGTTGGCCAAATAGCTTACAAAGATTGTGTTCGTTGAGTTGAATGCAGCGTACACCGGCAGGTTTACCGTTTGGCATTCCTGGAATGGCGGAAGAGATACTTGGGGCGATGCAGCAAGCGCCACAACCGAGTCTGCAATCCATCTTAGTTACCTGTCAAAAATCAAGGGGCGCGATAGTAGCAGAAATTTACGATGAACTGAATGGACAATTTTTGCCCTTGCACTTTGAGGCCCGCAGGAGTATAAAACGGCTCCCGCAGTAGAAAGTAAGAAGAAGTCCTATGAGCACACCATTTTGGCAATCAAAAACTTTGCAAGAGATGACAGAGCAAGAGTGGGAGTCACTTTGCGATGGTTGCGGAAAATGCTGTTTGCACAAATTAATGGACGAAGAGACCGATGAAGTCTTTTACACCAATGTGGCTTGTAGCTGGCTAAACAGTAAAACCTGTTCATGCAAAGATTACCCAAATCGTTTTTCTTCAGGTGAAAACTGCCTAAAGCTGACTCAGGATAAAATCGCAGAGTTCCATTGGCTACCGCGCACCTGTGCTTATCGCCGACTTTCAGAAAACCAACCTTTGCCAGAGTGGCATCCTCTTATTACCGGTTCTAAGTCAGCCATGCATGCAGCAGGGCAGAGCATTCGTAACCGAGTGGTTTACGAAATTGATGTGAAAGATTGGGAAGATCACGTCATTGAGAATCCAGATTACTAAGTACTGGCTAAGATGCAGAGACAAAAAGGCACGAGAACGTGCCTTTTTGCTTATTGAGCTGTGCGTGCACTCGCTTTACGCGACTTCTGCACTTTCGAAGAAAGTAATCTCAGGCTCTTGTGCCAACAAGCCATCAAGCTTTGCTAGCAAGGCATGAAAATATGGCTGGTCGCAGTGGAAATCGAAAGCAGCTTGATCAGCAAATAATTCTTGGAAAAGGAATTTGGTGGCATCGTTTTTGTCCTTTAAAAGTACATAACGAAGGCAGCCTTGCTCGTTTCTAGTGGGCTCGAGCATGGCAGTTAATACGGAATGCAGTTGGGTCTCTTTGCCAGCTTGGGCAACAAAAGCTGCGGTAACATGAATCATTGTGTTTGGTCCTCTTTGTTATGAGCCAACTAAAACATCGTGTGTTGATGTTGGCGTAAAAGGCTGAATTTAGGGCACAAGAGTCTAGGCCATCGCGAACAATGGCTACTCCTAACGAATTTTTAAAATAATGTCTAACCCTAAATTCAAGCCGAAAATCGTATTCGAGTGATGCTTATTGGTAGCGGCCTTGGCGCTGCAAAAACTCGATTTTGTATCCGTCTGGGTCGGTGATAAAGAAGAAGGTCGCAAGGTGTTTTTGGTTGTGATCCATCGCTTTCACATCACTGGGGGCGATCCCTAAATCGCGCAGGCGTTTATGAGCGAGTTCGATGTCTTCTACGCACACGGCAAGGTGACCGTAGCCTGTCCCATGAGTGTAGGGTTCGTTCATGCCGTGATTGTAAGTCAACTCAAGCTCGAAGCCGGTGGTTTTGTTGGCGAGGTATGTCAGAGTGAATGTATCGAAAACAAATTGGTCTTTGATCTCGAGCTCTAGAGCATCACGGTAGAAAGCGATCGATTTGTCGAGATTGCTCACTCGGATCATGCTGTGAATCATTTTGGTCATGGTGGTTCCTCATTGCGAGGCGACAGAATAATGTTGAGAAACCAACCTTTGGTAGTACGTGAGTATTACATTTAAATTTGTCTGCTTGTGAGCTCTTGGCGCGCCACCTCGATGACGTTCGTGGGTTGGCGAGCATACATCAAACAGGCGCAACGCAGTAGCGAGGCAAAGTTTGAGACTTCACCATTGTGCTCAAGTGCTTCGCGATAGACGGTACTGATGAACTTTGGCACGGTTAACTGCTGAGCGTCAGCAATCTCTTGTAAAATATCCCAGTAACTGGCTTCCAGTTTGACGCTGGTGGCGTGTCCGTCTATTCGGATCGAACGTGTAATGGTTTGGTAATTTTCTTTGGGTTGCTTGGCAAAAATTTCACACATAGCGGGAAGGGCACCGTTAGGGTTGAAAAGCGTTACATACTGGCGACTATTCAGGAAGCCGTCAACCTTTGACTAAAGACCTAACAATCAGACACAGACAGAAGAAGAAAGCGCCAAGTGGCGCTTTCTTCTTCTAATGACTGGCTTTTTAACTCGTTAGGCAACGATTATTTCACCTGATTTTTAATGAATTCACCCAACTCAGAGTGGTGTAAAATGCGTGACACAGGGAGAATGGTTTCTGCCGGTCCCCAAGCAAACACGTTAACTGGCGTATGAGTGTGTGTACCAGTACCCCAGACGATGTTTTGTTTTGTTCCTTGTTCGCGAGCGATCAGGTTGGTTCTGTCGTTGTATGGGAAAAACGCATCAAAGTCGTTAATGGCTGGCACGGTTTCCTCTGCAAGATAGCTGTGGTTAGCCAAACGATAGGGATTGGGTTTGTTTTTCAGGATGTTTTCAGCTTGGCCTGCGGTAATCGAAAAATCACTATTTTTATTGATGATTTCTGCTAGTTTTGCCGCGGTTTGCTGATTTTTATCCAACTTTTCAAACGCACTAAGCATGCCATAGTAGCTGGTTTTTTGGTTGTACAAACCATCGAGAATATCGAAAGCACCAAAGTTAAAGTTTGGCGCGTAATCACGATTTTCGAATGCTTTTCCTGGGCGTTTCTCTGGTTTTGGCAGATTATAGCCTGAGTAGCTAAAACCAAAAGAGCCGGTTTCGTGGTCCGCCGTGACAATAATCAAGGTGTCATCACGATCTTTGGCCCATTGGTAAACCGTATTAATCGCTTCATCAAACTTGATCATTTCATGCAGCATTGAACCGGCATCATTGCTGTGGCCAGCCCAGTCGATTTGGCCGCCTTCAACCATCAAGAAGAAACCGTCTTTGTCCTTGGCTAGGATGTCTAATGCTTTGCTGGTCATTTCTGCCAGGGTTGGTTCTTTGCGCTCTGCGTCACCTTTGGTTTGGCTGTAGGTGATGCCATCGTACATGGCTGAGTTAGCAAAAAGACCCAGCAGTTTCGTCCCTTGTGCTTGCTCTAGCATGGCTTTATTAAATGCCAGAGAGTAACCCGCTTGTTGCGCTTCCGTCAGCAAGTTGCGATCGTCTTTGCGTTTTGATTTTAATGCAACGTCACCTTGAGTTAGGGCTTGTAACTGTTGATAGATTTCACCTTTGTCGTTTGCCGACTTTGGAATCCAATGACGCAAACCGCCCGACAGCAACACATCGACATCGGTGGCAAGCATGTCAGCGGCAATTTCATTTTCCAAAGAGCGATGAGGCTGGTGGGCAGCAAAGGCAGCAGGAGTCGCGTGCGTCATGCGAGTGTCGGAAATGATGCCGGTGGCTTTGCCCATACGTTTGGCTTTTTCGAGTACGGTTTCGACGCTGTTTCCTTGCGAATCGATGCCGATCACTTCTGAACCTGTCATGATGCCGGTCGCCAGCATGGTTGCAGAACAGGCAGAGTCCACCACAATCGCATCTTCTGGATGCGTCAGCGATGATCCGATAACGCCTTCTTGAGCGAGTGTGTAAAGTGCGGTGGTTTTGCCTTGATAGATGGAATTTGGCGCGTTGTTGGCGTAGGTTTCCAATAGGCCAACTTGTTGTGGTCCCATGCCATCACCAATCATCAAAATGACGTTTTTAATTTCTGCGGAAAGTGCATTAAAAGAGAGCGTAGAAGTTGCTACAACGGCAACAACGGGTTTGATCAGGTGCTTCATTGTCTATCCCTTATTTATAAAAGCGGCGCCATTACAGCACGGCTTTGTGACACTTTTGCTGCAGACATAAAAACTTCATGAAAGTGAAAAAAATCAGTAAAAATAAAGTGTTGTGACAAACTCGAGCGAGCAATGATGGCGTCTGATAGAGCTAAAGAAAAAGCTCACCGAAGTGAGCTTTTGAGTAAGGGAGTTGAAATTCATGGGCTAAAGCGATTTGGGGATAGCGACTGTGCGCTATCATTTTTTGCTAAAACCAATCCTTGCTATTCCACTTCAGTGAATTTCACCTCTGCATCCAGCAAAGAATCGATATATAAATAGCGATTTGTTCTACATGCTTCAACCAATGAATTTTGTCGTGGCGAAAAATGCGCAGGCTCCCGACAATGTTCAACCCCCATTAGAGAGGATAAGTGTAAAAATTACACCAAAATCATTAACAAACCACCAATAGTGGCAGCGGCAGAAAGATATTGCCCTGCGGAATAGGAGCCATCATCTTCCTCTTTTATCTTGTCAGGATGGTCCATGCCTAATGCGCCGTAGGTGAAGGATTCCACTTTGTCGCCCACGGTTTTGCTTTCCGCTTCGACTTTTTTGCTCTCTTTATCGAGCTCTTGGAGCGCAGAAAGCAGCGCTTTCCCTTCTTCAGAAAGCGTCACTTTGTTTTGTTCTACCTGCAGCGGAGCAGGGGCACTTTCCTTTGCCGCATTTGGGTTAGCTGTCTGTTTCTGTGCTGAAGCGTATGCCTCGACAGGTCTTGAACCGACTGGATTCATAACCATCTCCTAAGCGAATCCTAAATACTCTATCGGCGGCGTTGGAGAAAACTTGTGCAAAAAAAAGCCTGTTTTGCCGCTTTTTTAATCAAGCAAAAAACAGGCCTAAGTGAGATGGGAGTTGGAAATAATCGCGCTATTTGCAGGTCAGATCGTCATTACGTTTTTTTAAATCCTGAAACGCCTTCATTTGATTGCTTTTTTGCACATAACGTACCGGCGGTTCCAGAACCAGCAACTGGTAATCGCTGCCTTGCTCATCGATGGTTGATACCGGAGAGATCACCACAACCTTTAAGGAAGGATCACGACGCAGAATCGAGTGAGCGGTGCCTAAGCCCTGCTCAATATGAAATTTTCCTGCGACATGGATAACTTGCGTGTTGGGTTTTTGCTGATGGTAGTTGACGATAGATTCCGCCATGGTTTCGTCCCAAGTCACTTGTGCAGCAAACTGTTTTTCGGTTTGCTCTGGTTTGCCGTGGTGCATCGACGCCATGAACTTGCTTTTGTATTCGCTTTCACCGGTGTTGATCTCACTCGCCAAAAAGCCACGCTCTTCTTGGGTTAGCTTATCGAGGTAAGCCAAACCTTGGCGGCCAATGCAACGTACGGTGCTTTTCGGTGCATTCGCGGCAATCACATCCATCTGTTTGGATTTGGCCAGTTCAATCAAAGGTCGGTAATCACTTTCGTAGTTTGGCCACGCATTGCCTTGTTGGATAAGCACTTGCTCACCAATCTCACCCGCCAAATATTGATTCACGATGGTTTGTTTATCGCGGGTAAATTGTTCCATAGACAGAGCGACGCGGTGTTGCGCGCTGAGCGTTTTAAGCAGGTCGGTTTGGAAGCGATGAACACCCGAATGCGTGTGCCATTCGCCAATTAAAATGACATCCGCATCTTGAACCGATTGAGGTAATTGCTGCAGTGAAAGGGCAGTGCCTTCTGGCGAGTAAAGCTGATAGTCGTAGAAGCTTAGGGGAGCGCTTGTGAGCGCTTGGCTAGCGCAGCCGCTCAGCATCATTGACGCCAGAAGAAGAGAAATAGTTGATCGCATAATACTGCCTCCATTAAAAACGTCGCAGAGTGTAATGGAGGCGGTCTAGAACTTCAATAATAATGAGAATAATTCTCTTTATTGATTTGTCTGGTTATTTTGCCGTTTTGCGGTAAACGCGCAACATGAAATCGGCCTCACACTGGAACAGTGTAGCGGACTTTAGCTCGTCACGAAGAGCATCGCTGGCTTTCCAAGCAAATGGGGTCATTTGCAGTAAATCAAACGCATCTTGGCCTGCTAAGTCCATTACGTAATTGAGTTTCTCTTGGTGTTCTAGCGTAAATCCATCAATTTGCTCTGGCTCTTCGCTATGCAGTTTGAGCTCGGTGTAAATCTTCTCTTTCAATTGCAGCAAGTGGCGGCCTGCAGGCGTCACGGTGATCACAACGCCATTCTCAGCAATGCATCGCGCCAGCTCTTCGGCTTTACATGGTGCGTAGATGCGTAAGATGCCGTCCAACGCTTCGTCTGCAAAAGGAAGTCGATGGCTTGAAGCGACACAAAACTTAACGTTAGGGTAGCGTTTTGCCGCGAAACGAACAGCGATTTTGGAAATGTCCAAGCCAAACGTTTTGGCTTCTGGGTGCTGCGCGACCAAGGTTTTAGCGACTTCATCGGTGTAGTAACCTTCACCACAACCAATATCAAGTAGGCGGTGCGGCGTACCTTGCAGGTATTGGCGGCAAAGTTGCGCCACTTTTTGACGCATTGGGTCGTAATGGTCGCCTTCGAGGAAGCGGCGGCGAGCCTGCATCATCTCTTTGTTGTCACCAGGATCTTTCGAACGTTTGTGATGAGCAGGCATCAAGTTAACGTAACCTTCTTTGGCTAGGTCAAATTGATGATTGTTGGAACATTTGAACGTGCGCTCTGCTTGCTCTAACGCAAGGTGACACAAGGGGCATTGATACGCCATGAAGACCTCAAAAAGGGGCGATGAAACAGGCGGCAAAGTCTAACAGGAACCGCCTGTTTTAACCAGTTTGAGTCTCGGCAGGTCATGATATTCCCCGCCGAAGAGGAGTTATTTGGTGTGGTATTGCTCGCAAGCAAGCATGGTGTTTTCGATGAGGCTGGCCACCGTCATTGGGCCAACACCTCCGGGTACTGGAGTAATGAAGCTGGCGCGTTCACGAGCCTTATTATATTCCACATCACCAATCAGCTTACCCGATTCAAGGCGGTTGATGCCGACATCGACCACGATCGCGCCTTCTTTAACCCATTCACCAGGAATAAAATTCGGCTTACCGACCGCAACCACCAGCACATCAGCTTGGCGAACATGACCTTCAAGATCTTTAGTGAAGCGGTGACAGGTGGTTGTGGTACAACCTGCCAGCAGAAGTTCGAGTGTCATTGGGCGGCCAACAATGTTTGATGCACCCACGATCACCGCATGCTTACCACGTAGTGCGATGTTGTAACGCTCAAGCAGCGTAATAATGCCTTTTGGTGTACAAGAACGCAGTTTAGGGATGCGTTGCGCTAAGCGGCCAACGTTGTATGGGTGGAAACCATCCACATCTTTCTCTGGATGAATGCTTTCTAGAACGTGCGTGCTGTCGATCCCCGCTGGAAGAGGAAGTTGAACCAGAATACCGTCGATTTCAGCATCATTATTGAGCTCATCGATCAGCGCCAGGAGTTCTTCTTCTGAAGTAGAAGCGGGAAGATCAAACGATTTAGAGACAAAGCCCACTTCTTCACACGCGCGACGCTTGCTGCCAACGTAAACTTGAGACGCTGGATCTTCGCCAACCAACACAACGGCTAAGCCAGGCGCACGTAATCCCGCAGCTACACGAGCTTTTACGCGAGCAGCGACTTCGGATCGAACAGTTTGGGAAATGAGAGTTCCATCGATATTTTGAGCAGTCATGACTTTCCTTAAGAATACGAATGGCAAAAACTTGGCGCGTATTGTCGCAAATCATCAAATAAATATCTATACGCAAACGTTTGCTTTGGGGCGTTTTTAAGCATATTTAATGTGGGCGCCCTTTTTTTAGCCATTTGATTCAGTTTGTTAAGAAAACCCGTTGATTTACCAAAATGAACTCGTATAATCCTGTCCCTGTAGCGCGCCCTTAGCTCAGCTGGATAGAGCACGTCCCTTCTAAGGATGTGGTCGTAGGTTCGAATCCTACAGGGCGTGCCATTTATTCTAAGGCCTCAACATCTCATGGTGCTGGGGCTTTTTCATTTTGGTCATTTTTCCCTTTATTTGGATTGTCCGGGCTTTGTTAGCAATGTCACGATGGTGTCAAAGCGGCCTGCTCATCTTGACTTTGCTGCGTCCAAAAAATAGCATGCCGCTCGTTTTTAAAGCGCGATGGGCAGCACTCATCGTTTCCTTTTCATTTATTGAGGTACAACAGAAACCTATGGACTCGTCGAGTAGTCGAATATCACAAAATGGTTTTTTCGAGCCTTCGAAAATGCCAACGGTTTTCTGCTAGCCTGCCAATCTACATTGTTAGCTTGTGCTGGGTAGTCGATACCCATTGGCATAAGCGAATACTGCTTTTCCTCGTTAATACCATCTCTCTATTGATATATGCCTTCGGCCGTTTGCTGCGGGAACGATATGCTTATTGATTTTTCCTAGATGCTTTGTCGCGTCTAGAACAATAAGCGACGACATGTCATGCGTACAACTTTTCGTCCGATGAAAGGGCGGAGGTGACTGCGTGGGTTTCTTTGTCCTGAGCGACACTCAGGAGAGATAACCATGACTCTATTACAGACACAAAAAATCGATAACGCGAACGCACAAAACGTTGGTGGCGGCCACGCTGTGCACATCGATACTCACACTAACTTGAAAGATGCGTCTATTTCGATGATGTATCGCAAACGCGTTTTCTGGTTGGTACTGCTGGTTTTCGGCAACGTTTTTTCAGGCGCTGGGATTGCTTATTTTGAAGAGATCATCCAAAGCCATGTGGCACTCGTGTTTTTCTTACCCTTACTTATCGACAGTGGCGGTAATGCGGGTTCGCAATCGGCCACGTTAATGGTACGCGCGCTAGCAACAGGAGAAGTGATGGCGAAAGATTGGGCGAAAATGCTCAGTAAAGAGCTTTGCATTGCCGCTCTTCTTGGTATCACTATGGCTGGTGCGGTGTCACTGCTGGGTTTTGTGAGAGGGGGGTATCACATCGCGCTTGTGGTGGCGATCACCATGCAGATTGTGGTGATTGTTGGTTCCGTGGTGGGCATGTTGCTGCCGTTTCTGCTCAGCAAACTTCGATTTGATCCAGCCTCTGCGAGTGCCCCATTAATCACGACCATTGCAGATGCCATTGGGGTGATGATCTATTTCTCTGTGGCAAGCATGTTGTTGGATTTGCCTGCTGCGGGTTAACGACCAAACACCAGTGCAACGATTGAGTTTTTTCTGAATTTTCGACAAATTTTGCACGGTTAATAGGAATGTTGCATCAAGTTGAGTAGATTATTGGCTTAACTACTTTAGCTTGATGTAACAACCTGGACGTACGCGTGATCATTCGAGTAATTGAGAAGTGGCTTAATCTAAGCCGCTGGCATGAAGATTTTAGGGAGAGCTCATTTGTTTTTATTGCACTCTCTTTTTTAACGGCAATATTTTCTTTTTTTCTCTACTACAACATATTTATTGTCCCTTTTCCTCCGATGATTTTGCTCGATGGCCTAGGTGTGTTGGGCTGTTTGGTTGGTTTCTATTTTCTTAAAGGTAATCGGCGTTCCCGTTTGGCGGGCATCATTGCGGTGGTTGTGATGATGGTGATCAGCTTGCTTTATATCGCTGATACGGGAAATGAGGAATTTGCCCTCGCATTTACTTTAAGCATTCCGGTGATCTCCATTTTTGTTGTCGGTTATCGCTTAGGGGCGACGTTTAGCGTACTCAATTTTGCTGTCATCGCTTGGATCTGTTTTAGCCAAATGCCGAACTGGACTGCAGTGCCTTTCGACAACATCAGCTTTATCCACTTAACGGTCATCCATTTTACTTTGTTTGCTATCGCCTACTTTTACGATTCTGGCCGCAGGCAAACCATGGCGTTGCTCAAAGAGTCCAATGCAAAACTGCAGCAGCTCTCAGTAACGGATGCACTCACTCAACTACCTAACCGTTTGTATATTGAAGAGTTTCTCATCAACTCAAACCAAGTGCATCGGATTGTGATTCTCGATATCGACGATTTTAAGAAAATCAACGATCGCTACGGGCACGATGTTGGTGACAAGGTGTTGCAGATTGTGGCGCAGAAAATTGAAAGCTGTGTTGGTGGTAACGGCGTGGCTTGCCGCTGGGGAGGTGAGGAGTTTCTCATGGCCTTTTACCTGCAAGAGATTGAGGTCATACAGGACAAGATTTTACGTCTGCAGCAAGAGATCGCGGCGTTTGAGTTTGGTTTGCGTGACCCGATTACCTTCAGTTGTGGCGGAGCGCCGCATCAGCCAAAGCATTATCGCAAAGCGTTTCGTCAAGCGGATGAAGCACTCTATCGAGCCAAAAAAGCAGGGAAAAACAGCTTTGTTTACGATGTGATTGCCAGAGTTGGTTAGTGTATTGCGCTAGTTTTATCGAACGGTGTGGTGTTTTGTCTTGCTCGTGGGTATTTCTATTGAACAAATTTTGGTTGTTTGTTGATTTTTTAGTCGATTGTTTTATAAATAATTGCGATGTGTCTCATTTATAAAATATGGAATTATTATAGATTGATTGCATAAGCTATTCTCCAGCTTTATTTGGCTAGAGTAACTTTATGAAAACTAAAATCATTTTATGTTCAGCGGTACTAGCAGTACTTTCTGGTTGTGCGTCAGTACCTATGGTTGATTCTGAACTCTCCGATCAAGCGAAACAGTTTGATGCGCCAACCGAAGGGAAAGCGGGCGTGTATGTATATCGTCCAGAATCTGGCATTGGTGGTGCACTGAAAAAAGATGTGCATATTGATGGTGAATGCATTGGTGAAACGGCACCGGGTGTTTTCTTCTACCACGAAGTGGATGGCGATAAAGAGCACATTGTCAGTACCGAATCTGAATTTTCTCCAAATGAAGTCACCTTGTTTACTGAGCAAGGACGCCTCTATTTTGTTCAGCAATACATCAAAATGGGCGCATTTGTTGGCGGTGCGGATTTAGTGGTTGTCGATGAGTCAACGGGTAAATCTGACGTTTACAAAACAAAAATGGCGATCAAGGGCAATTGCTCTGCCAAGTAATTCGATGTTCTCTCGTCTCCCAGACCCAAGCTTTATGCTTGGGTTTTTTCTATCTGCAATAAAGAGGTAATGAGTTCAGAATTCAGAGGCGAAGTGATTACTTGTGCCACATTCCGTCGCTTTTGCCTGTTATTCCTACTGTTTTTTATGTCTGGTTATTAAATCTTTTGCATTTGGTGCCGATAACAAGGTTTTCTAAGTGTCTGTTATATGGGGTAAGTTATGAAGTTTAGTCAAAAAGTCATACTGGCTTCTTCTGTGTTGTTGCTTATCAGTATCGTATTGCTGTCCATTCAACAATCGCTATTGGTCAAAGACAAAGTCGAAAAATTGGTTGAAAGCAGCCTGATGGAGCTGGAGCAAGGGGTGCGAGATGCCGTTAGTGCGCAGATGGAAAGTAAACGCGCTTTGGCAAAATCTACGCAAGAAATTATTGAGCTTTCGCCACTTGATCAAGGCTATGTGGCGGATGTGCTTGAAACCTCCGTGGTAAAACAAGCTTTTATCGCCGTGGGGCTTGGCTACGAGCGTGACGGTTTGGTGGTTGAAAATGACGATGCATGGGAAGTGGAATCCAGCTATGACCCAAGAACTCGCCCTTGGTATCAACAGGCAAAAGCACAAAATCGTTTAGTCGTCACAGAGCCCTATGTGGACTCAACCACAAAACAAGTGGTGATTTCTATCGGTGCCCCAGTGCGATCTCAGGGGCAGTTCATTGGTAGCTTGTTTTACGACGTGGATTTAGGTGGCTTAGCAAAATTAGTCAATCAAACCAATTTATTTGATGCGGGCTATCTCTTTATTGTTACCCCAGACGGCACCACTATTGCGCACCCAGATGTCAACAAAAATGGTGAGAATGTATCCAGTTATCTTCCTCAGGTTCGTATTCAAGAAGGAGAGCAACGCTTTGAAAAAGAAGGCGTGTCCTATCTCGTGCGTTTAACTAAGGTTGGCAGCGAAGGTTGGTTTGTTGGCGCTGTGCTCGATGAGTCGACGGTTTATTCAGCGATCAGCGAAATGCGCAGCAGCTCTTTGATCTATGTGGTAATCGCAGTGGTGCTGAGTGTTCTGGCTCTTTCTGTGTTAATGAAAGCGTTAATGCGTCCTTTGGGGGCGTTGAACGCCGCCATTCAGGATATTGCCAGTGGCAATGGCGATTTAACTAAGCGCCTTGATACCAATACTGATCCAGAATTTGCGGAAATGGCGCGTGGTTTTAACCGCTTTACTGAAAATCTTCAGCAGCAGGTGATTCAATCGAAAGCGATCAGTGTCGAGATTCTCAATGGAACCGAAATGTCGGTGATGGGGGCTGAGCGCGCTTCTTCCGCGGTTGGTAGTCAGCTTCAAGAACTTGAACAACTGGCGACAGCCATGCATGAGATGTCGGTCACGGCGCTTGAAGTGGCAAACAATGCGCAAAGCGCGGCGCATGCCGTGAAAGAAGCAGATCAAGTGACGTCGGCCGGGTCGAAAGTGGTCAGTGATACGACCAATGCCATTAGCCAACTGTCACTGCGAATCGATCAAGCGGTAGAGGAAGTGCAGGGCTTAGAAAGCGCGACCACCAATATCGAAACCATCTTGAAAGTGATTAATGAAATTGCCGAGCAAACGAACCTCTTAGCCCTAAACGCTGCGATTGAAGCTGCACGTGCTGGTGAATCGGGACGCGGTTTTGCGGTGGTGGCTGATGAAGTTCGCACGTTGGCGTCACGCACGCAAGAATCCACTACGCAAATTCGCAGCATGATTGAGCAGTTGCAAGCAGGGGCGAGTTCAGTCTCTTCTGTGATGGGCGAGAGTAAAGCCACCACGGATGTGGCAGTGACGCACGCACAGCAAGCAGATCAAGCCTTACAAGAAATCCGAGAGATCATGCAACGCATTACTGATATGAACCTGCAAATTGCGTCTGCCGCAGAAGAGCAAAGCCTTGTTGCGGAAGAGATCAATAGCAATACGGTGAGAATCAAAGATCTTTCAACCGAAGTGTCTCAGTTGGCGGCTCAATCGAACGACGCCATGGCGCAGCAAACGGTGTACGTGCGCCAGCAAGATGCTCTGTTGAATAAGTTTATAGTTTGATGTCATTCTGAATCACTCTTTTGAAGATAAGCCCAGCCCATATCGGCTGGGCTTTTTTTGAAATCAAGTTTGGCTGAGTGCGTTGGATAGCCAACACTAGCCAAGTTCTTTCTCTTTAGCCATTTGCCCGTTTCGTCTTTGCGCTACATCTCTTTTTTGCCTGATTAAACCGCGAAACTTAGTTTACGTTTTTCGCGGCTATCATTCTTAGGCGAACAGGCGTATCGGGCTTATAATCTCGCCCTCATTGGGTGAGAGAGCCGCTCTTTATCCAATGCTATCTGCCTGATACAAAGAGCGTTCTATGATTGGAATCTATTTTCAAATCAATGACTGGGTTTTGTGCATTGATGAGAACAAGCTGTATCGACAAGATAGGGAAGTCTCCGTCGAACCACGTCTAATAAATTTACTGCATTTCCTTGCTGAACACGTTGGAGAAGTGTTTGGTCGCGAGGAACTGATCCAGCACGTTTGGGATGGGGCCATTGTCACCGACCAAGTGGTGACGCAATCCATTTTTGAACTCCGCAAGTTACTGCGTGATGGGCGAGAAGAGAATCTCAGCTACGTGGTTACTGTACCAAAGCGCGGTTACAAGCTGGTGGCCAATGTTGAGCGCCTAACGGCCAATCCTTATTTGTTGCGCCAGGCAGAACCTGCTGAGGTTGATTTGCTGGAGCCGACAATCACTGAGCCATCGGTCGCTGCGCCAGAAGCCGAAGCCCCGAGTGCAAATGAAATGGTTTTTCCAGCAGGGCCACTCACACGCGCTATGTGTCAAAGCCAGCAACAGAAAAAGCCGAAGCGGCCCAATATTTCTCGTTGGCGCGTGAATGCATTCAATGCGCTATGGATTGGTTTGGTGATCATTGCCATGGGCTTTTTTACCATCAAACAATCACAAGTGCGCATTACGCAAGTGGTGGATACCCATCTGATCGAATTCATGTTTCAAGATGATTATCATGCCCAAGCGTTAAGTCACGATCTGGCCGATGGTATTGCACAGAAGCTGATGGCCGACATCACTCAAGTGACCGACTATCGCGTGATGTTGAGTAAAACCGCGTTTACTTCTGGCATTTTGCCGGGTAAATCGATCATGGTTCGAGTTAGCGATAAAGACGGTCACGCCTTTATTGAACTGGAGTTAAAAAACAACTCCTCGGGCGCGGTGTTGTTTAGCCGCCAATACCCTTTGGATACATCGCATCTTTCGTCGGTTTTGCACCGAGCGGAAGTCGATATTATGCAGGCGTTACGCTTGCCAAATGCAGAGCAACAAGCGCAGATTTTACTGGTGGATTTTCCTAAGCAGCCAGCGGCGTTGGCCTTGTATGTGCGAGCGAATCATTACCTCAATCTCTCTGATCGGCAGCAGGTACAAAAGGGGATTGATTTGCTTGAACAGGTGCTTAACTTAGAGCCGAACAATCATTACGTTCAGGCCGAGCTCCTGATTGCGTACCATGTTCAGCAAGCCTTGTCTGACATGCCGACGCTAAACCAAGAACGCATTTTATTGTTGAGCAGCAAATTGCAAAACGCCAGTGATGCACTGGATGCGGTGGTTCAACCCCGAATTTACGAAGCGTTAGCGCTGCAAGCGACGGTGGATGAAGATCTGCCCTCGGCTGAGCGGTATTTAGCCAAAGCGCAGCAATTGCGTGAGTCGGTGCTCTCTTATGTACTGCAAGGGAAGCACGCGGAACTGCGGGGTGATCTTGATGGTGCTAGTGATGGTTACAGCGAAGCTTTTTATATGGACACGTCGCTAGAAACTTATTTGTTGTGTGAGAGGCTGGTATTTCAGTCAAATCTAAAATCGATTGACTACGCCATGTATCGCTCAGTGCATCCTTCGGTGGTGCGTTTGATGTAACGACCCAGTTTGGGTTTGCTATTTACCTTTGCTCTCAGACATCGCTGTGTCTGAGAGCGTTTCATTTTCTTATCTTTCCCTTCTTTGTGTGTGAACCTCATTGTGAGTTGCACGTCTTGTTCCATCGTCTACTCTCTTACTCTCTTACTCTCTTACTCTCTTACTCTCTTACTCTCTTACTCTCTTACTCTCTTATTCTCTTTTACTCTTTTTCTCTTTTACTCGCTTACTCTTTTACTCGCTTCTCGGCTTCAATAGCGCGAGGGTGCGCTCGCTGGATAAATTCGATATCAACGCATTATCAACTTCCCCCTCAATCGCAAGTTGATGTGCTTGAGGGCGAATGAAAGAGCAGGTTGATAACTTTATTGTCATGAGTTTATGTTTTTAGGTTTTTTCTTAACTATCTGAAAATGTTGGTTTATATGTTTGTCCTTTATCACCTTGATATCAAGAAACTCATTTTTGTCTCATCATTTTATTGATAATCGTAAGTTTATTTTTTTTATCTGCTTTGGGCGTAATCTCCACTTCGAACATTAACGGGGTCACGGAGAACGTTTTCTCTTTATCGCGTTAATAACATCAAAAGAGCAGCGACAAGGTTGCTTCGCGTTGCGGTTATTTGTTCGTTTGAGTTTTGTAACTTAAGTTGAATCGAGTTGGAGATGTTATGTCATCTAATGCTAAGAAAATCGGCCTAATTGCCTGTACAGGTGTCGTGGCTGGTAACATGATGGGCAGTGGTATTGCCTTACTTCCTTCTACACTGGCGAGTGTAGGTTCTATCTCTATTTTTAGTTGGGCGATCTGTATTGTTGGTGCATTGAGCCTGGCATTCGTGTTTGCTCGTTTGGCAACCAAAAACCCTCAAGAGGGTGGCCCTATTGCGTATGCAGGTGAGGTGTCACCGGTGTTTGGTTTCCAAACGGGCGTGCTTTACTACCACGCGAACTGGATTGGTAACTTAGCCATTGCCATTACCGGTGTTTCTTACTTATCGGTTTTCTTCCCAGTACTGAATGACCCGATTCCAGCAGGCCTTGCGACCATCGCTTCTGTTTGGGTGTTCACGCTGGTTAACTTACTTGGTGGTAGCTGGGTCAGCCGACTCTGTACTGTTGGTTTGGTGCTGATTTTGGTGCCTGTATTAGGTACAGCGCTATTTGGTTGGACGCACTTCGACAGCGCAATTTACAGCCAGAACTGGAACGTTTCTGCAGGTAGCGATGGCCATGCGATCATCACCGCGGTACTTATCTGTCTTTGGTCTTTCGTGGGTGTGGAATCTGCGGCGGTATCATCAGGCATGGTTGAGAATCCAAAACGCACGGTACCACTTGCGACCATGCTAGGTACTGCGATTGCCGGTGTGATTTACGTGCTTTCTACTCAAATGATCAGCGGTATGTTCCCAGCTTCTGAAGTGGCTGCATCCGGTGCACCATTTGCGTTGGCGACCACTGAACTGTTCGGTAGCTGGACAGCGCCATTTGTCTCTGCGTTTACTGCGTTGGCGTGTTTCACCTCTCTTGGTTCTTGGATGATGTTGGTGAGCGAAGCGGGTAAACGTGCCGCAAACGACGGCAACTTCCCTAAAGTGTTTGGTGAAACCGACAAAAACGGCGTGCCTAAGAAAGGTTTGGTTATCGCCTCTAGCATGATGACGATGTTGATGTTGGTGCTGATGTTCTTCAGTTCAGAAACGGCTCACGCTTCAGATATGTTTAACCAATTAACCACTGACGCAGTACTACTCACTATGCTGCCTTACTTCTACTCAAGCATTAACTTGATTCGCTTCGAAGGCATGACAACTCGCAATACATTTGTGATGTTGTTCTCGGGCATTGCCAGCTTGTTCTGTATGGTTGCTCTAGCCGGTGCAGAAGGTTCAACCCTCACCGCAACCTTCATCATGTCTCTCATCATCTTGATGTTCTACAGCAAGAAAACAGGCTTGGCCCAATACATGGCTGCCCATCCTGAAGAAGCTTCGGCTCAACACTGATTGATTCCGCTGGCGGACTGCCACGCCAGCGCTTCCTAATTTCATCACGGCGCTCGTCTTACTCACTGTGAACCATCACAGAGAGCGCCCTTTTTCGTCTTGGAGATGTCCAAATGAATATTTTCGCTATCTTGAACCACATGGGTGTGTTCTTTAAAGAAGAGCCAGTTCGCCAATTGCACGCAGCACTTGAAAAAGCCGGTTATGAAGTTGTTTATCCAGTGGATGACAAAGATTTGATCAAGATGATCGAAATGAACCCACGCATTTGTGGTGTGCTGTTTGACTGGGATAAATACTCGCTTGAGCTTTGTGAGCGTATTAGCCAAATCAACGAAAAACTGCCAGTACACGCGTTTGCCAACGAGCAATCAACGCTGGATATTTCGCTGACCGATCTACGCCTAAACGTGCATTTCTTTGAATACGCGTTGGGCATGGCAGATGACATCGCCATCAAGATCAACCAAGCAACACAAGAATACAAAGACGCGATTACACCGCCATTCACCAAAGCGCTGTTTAAATATGTGGAAGAAGGCAAATACACCTTCTGTACTCCAGGTCATATGGGTGGTACTGCTTTCCAGAAAAGCCCAGTCGGCAGTATTTTCTACGATTTCTACGGTCCAAATACTTTCAAAGCGGACGTGTCGATTTCGATGCCAGAGCTAGGCTCACTGCTTGACCATTCAGGTCCACATAAAGAAGCGGAAGAGTACATTGCGCGTACGTTCAACGCAGACGCATCGTACATCGTGACGAACGGTACTTCGACATCAAACAAAATTGTCGGCATGTTCTCAGCGCCTGCGGGCAGCACGGTACTGGTTGACCGTAACTGTCATAAATCGTTGACTCACTTAATGATGATGACGGACGTGACACCCATTTACTTCCGCCCAACCCGTAACGCTTACGGCATTCTTGGTGGTATTCCACAAAGTGAATTCAGCCGTGAAGTGATCGCAGAAAAAGTGGCTAAAACACCAGGTGCGAGCACGCCAAGCTACGCGGTGATTACCAACTCAACTTACGATGGTTTGCTGTACAACACACAATTCATCAAAGAGTCTCTCGACTGTAAACACATCCACTTCGACAGTGCGTGGGTGCCTTACACTAACTTCAACCGTATTTACGAAGGCAAATGCGGCATGAGTGGCGAAGCGATGCCAGGCAAAGTGTTCTACGAAACACAGTCCACTCACAAACTGTTGGCAGCGTTCTCTCAAGCGTCAATGATTCACGTAAAAGGTGAGTTTGACCGTGAGTCGTTCAACGAAGCCTTTATGATGCACACTTCCACCTCGCCTCAATATGGCATTGTGGCATCAACAGAAACCGCGGCAGCAATGATGCGTGGTAACACGGGTCGTAAGTTGATGCAAGATTCGATTGACCGTGCGATT
Source organism: Vibrio sp. 03_296 (assembly GCF_002265885.1). NCBI lineage: Bacteria > Pseudomonadati > Pseudomonadota > Gammaproteobacteria > Vibrionales > Vibrionaceae > Vibrio > Vibrio sp. 03_296. The sequence continues at coordinate 55,059 of NZ_NPKW01000149.1, read as the reverse complement.
CGTTTCCGTAAAGAGATCAAACGCTTAAAAGGTGAAAGTGACGGTTGGTTCTTCGATGTGTGGCAACCAGAGAACATTGAGACAACCGAATGTTGGAAGCTTGACCCTAACCAAGATTGGCACGGCTTCAAGAACATGGACGATGACCACATGTATCTTGACCCAATCAAAATCACCTTGCTCACTCCTGGAATGAGCAAAGATGGTGAGTTGGAAACCAGTGGTATTCCTGCTTCATTAGTGGCCAAGTACCTTGATGAACGTGGCATTGTGGTAGAGAAAACAGGTCCTTACAACTTGTTGTTCTTGTTCTCAATTGGTATCGACAAATCAAAAGCAATGCAATTGCTACGTGGTTTGACTGAGTTCAAACGTGGTTACGATCTAAACCTAACGATTCGCACTATGTTGCCTGCGCTGTACCGTGAAGATCCAGCGTTCTACGAAGGCATGCGTATTCAAGAGCTGGCACAAGGTATTCACGATCTGACTCGTAAGTACCGTCTACCAGAGTTGATGTACAAAGCATTCGATGTGCTACCAGAGATGAAAGTCACGCCACACGCGGCTTGGCAACAAGAGCTTCGTGGTCAAACTGAAGAGATCTTGCTGAATGATATGGTGGGCCGCGTGAGTGCCAACATGATCCTTCCTTACCCTCCAGGTGTGCCTCTAGTGCTACCAGGTGAAGTGGTGACAGAAAGCTCTCGTCCAGTACTGGATTTCTTGGAAATGTTGTGTGAAATCGGCGCGCATTACCCAGGCTTCGAGACCGACATCCACGGCCTATACCGCCAGAAAGATGGTCGCTACACCGTAAAAGTACTGAAAGACTGATTTTCCTGAAATCAGGCCAATGATTTAACGCAACGTGACTACCCCAATAGACGCGTGACCCAAAAGAGAGCCAAACAAACGGCTCTCTTTTTTTGTCTCCAACCGTTAGCGTTCGCTTTTCTCTTAGGCCCCGGCCTAGAGGTTTGTCTGTCGATGTCTATGCACTTAAGAACTGTATGGTGCCGCGCTGGGTGTTCTTCGCGTTGAAGAGCGCTTTGTCGGCTTTGGAAATGAACTGTTCAAGATCTTGGCACTGCTCGCTGAGCGAAGGGTAAAACTGAACGCCAATGGTCACGGTGAGAACATTGGCCACTTGTGATTGTGGATTGGGAATCGCTAACCGAGCAACCGCCGATTGCAGTTCGTTCGCTTTCTGTTCACATGCTTGCTTTGAAATATCTTGAATAAAAATCAGGAACTCATCGCCACCATAACGAAAGCCGATACCTTGCTCGCCACTCCACTGCTTGAGCGTCATGGCAACCATTCTCAACGCTTTGTCACCGGTTAAATGGCCAAAGGTATCATTGAGATCTTTAAAGCAATCAATATCGACCATAAACAGCGCGGCACTGTGGCCAGATTGGGCAGCCTTGGAGAGCGCATGGGGGAGATGAATCTCTAGCGCGTAACGATTGAAGAGTTGGGTAAGATGGTCAAGGCAGGAAAGACGTTCCAACTCCAGTTGTTGAGACTCTAATCGTCGCAGCGCCATTTTGTATTCAGTGATGTTACGCACGGTCCAAAGCACTTTTTTCTCGCCCATTAGAGGAATGACGAATGCGCTGAAAAATTGCAACTCAGTAGGGCCGTCGACTCCGTCAAAGCAACCAAGATCTTTAGGATGCAGCTCATACTCCAACTCTTGAGGTCTTTGCGATTGGATGACCTGTTGAATCACATCGGAAAACCATATGGCTTTTTCTCGCGGTAACACTTGGTATTGATTCAAACCGATAAGGTTGGCTGGGTCATGGTGTCGCTTACTATCGGTACCGCCCCATGCTTCGATATAGTAACCCTCGGCATCAATCAAAAAAGTAGGTTCAGGTAGCGCTTCAAAAATGTGATGTACAACCGATGGGTTGTTGGCGATAACTCGAGAAAAAATAGATTGTTCTACCATGCAGACGACTCCTACCATTTGATTAACATATAGCTCAATAGTGAATATTTAGGGTAGGTGGGAGTGCATTTCTTTGTCTTACTTTTGCTACAAGTGACGAGAATCGCTTGATAGGCAGGGGCAATACATAAAATTGCCGATTCCTATTTAGTAAAAACAAGAAATTAGACGACACTTAAAGAAAGGGCAAAATGACACCGCAAAGGAGCACGCGATGAATTCACTCAAAGTAAAAGATTACATGACCCTACAAGCCGTCACCTTCACCGTTGACATGTCTTTAAGTGCTGCATTGAACAAAGTCATGAAAAGCGTGGTCATGGGTGGTCCGGTGATCAATGAAAAAGAAGAAGTGATAGGTTTCCTTTCAGAGCAAGACTTGCTGGATAAACTGGTGAAAGCCAGTTATCACTGCCAAGATTCGTACACCGTTGGTGAGTGCATGCACAATGATGTGTTATCGGTTTCATCTGACATGTCGATCATCGAACTGGCCGACATGATGAAAGTTGGAAAACCGAAGATGTATCCGGTGGTCGACAACAAAAAATTGGTAGGGGTGATCACTCGTCGCGACGTGTTAAAAGCGATTGGTCAAAGTCTCGATGATTGCTTCAAGCATCCGGTTTAACCTTCATCTTAACCTTCCTCCTGACGCTGAGCCCTCTAACGAGGGCTTACTTTTATAGCCGATTCCTTGCGGAGTGAAATAACGCTTGACCTTGGAGCTGACTCTAAGGTTTATGCTGCCGCTGTACTCACCAATAAGGAAAATGTTATGTGCTCAAAACATACTGCTTGTCAGTCAAATAAAATCATGACCAAACCGGCTGCTGTATCGTGCTGCAGCCCGAGTTTAGCGGCTAGCAAAATGACCGCGATTTCATCGGTATCAGACAGTTGCTGCAGCTCAGATGCGTGCTCAAGCTCGGAGCCGAATGAAGAGAGTGAACGGCGAGAGGCGACCTTAACTCAAAGCGCGTCGGAGCGACAAAGCTGGCTCATCTCTGGTATGGATTGCCCGTCTTGTGCTCAAAAATTAGAAAAAGCCGTCTTGGGTGTGGCCGGAGTTCAACAGGCGAAAGTGTTGTTTGCTACCGAGAAGCTAGTGGTGGATTTCGCCTCTGCATCATTGTTGACAGAGATTGAACAAGTCGCGGCCAAAACAGGCTTTCCAATCACGCTTGTTGGCTCATCGGCAGCGAAAGCAACTGCGACGCCGAAACCTCAAGGTTGGCTCGGTTTTGTTTACGCCAACTGGCACATTTTAGCCATTGCCTTATCTATGGCTATCGCCGCTCTATTGGCGACGGTTTCCGAGCCATTAAGTAATGGTCTATTTGTTTTAACCTGTTTAGCGGGTTTATACCCTGTGGCGAAAAAAGCCGTGCGCCTTGCGCGCAGCGGAACCCCTTTCGCCATTGAGACGCTAATGAGCGTTGCGGCCATTGGTGCGCTTTATCTTGGTGAAAGCGTGGAAGCGGCCATGGTTTTATTGCTGTTTTTAATTGGTGAGAAATTGGAAGCGTACGCCGCCTCAAGAGCAAGAAGTGGCGTTCAAGCGTTGATGGCCTTAGTGCCGGAAAACAGCATTAAAATTGTCGATGGTCAACGAGTGGAAGTGGCGGCAAGTGAGTTGATGCCAGGCGATGTGGTTGAAATTGCGCCCGGTTCTCGCTTGCCTGCGGATGGCATACTCCTTACCCCAACGGCCAGTTTTGATGAAAGTGCGTTGACGGGAGAATCGGTACCCGCAGAGCATACCTCTGGCGCGAAGCTGATGGCGGGCGTGGTGGCAGTGGATAAAGTCGTTCGTATCGAAGTTACCTCAAAACAAGGTGAAAATGCGATCGATCGTATTTTGCATCTCATCGAAGAGGCGGAGTCGCGCAAAGCACCACTGGAGCGTTTCTTAGACAAATTCAGCCGTTGGTACACACCATTAATGATGTTGGTGTCGTTGGCCGTGATCGTCGTACCGCCAATGTTTTTCGCTCAGCCTTGGGAAACGTGGGTGTATCGCGGTTTGGCTTTGCTACTGATTGCTTGTCCTTGTGCTTTGGTGATCTCAACACCGGCGGCAATTACTTCTGGTCTTGCTGCGGCAGCCAAACGTGGTGCCTTGATCAAAGGTGGCGCGGCGTTAGAACAGCTTGGTAAAGTCGAAGCGGTTGCCTTTGATAAAACCGGCACACTCACACAAGGCAAACCGCAAGTGACAGATGTGGTGTCGTTCCTCCATGACGATGAAACCTTGTTGAGTTTGAGCGCCGCGGTGGAAGTGGGCTCTAGTCACCCTTTAGCGGTCGCGCTGATTAATCACACCGAGAGTTTGGGTCACGCCATTCCTGAAGCCACAGACAAAATGGCTCAAGTCGGGGCGGGCGTTTCCGGTTTCGTTGATGGCAAAAGTGTCGAGCTGGTGGCCCCTTCGCGAGCCCAGTTTCCACTCTCCTTGCAATTAGAAAGAGAATTTGTCCGCTTAGAAGGGCAAGGGAAAACCGTGGTGATTGTGCGTCATGATAGTGAAGCCATTGGGCTCATCGCATGGCAAGATACATTGCGCAAAGACGCAGCTCAAGCGGTGGTCGCGCTAGGTAAACTGGGCGTTTCTGCGGTGATGTTGACAGGTGATAACCCTCGCAGTGCTCAAGCCATCGCTCAGCAGATTGGCATTGATTACCAAGCGAGCTTATTGCCAGCAGACAAAGTGCACTATGTGGAGCAGTTTGCCGCAGGCAAAACCGTTGCCATGGTCGGAGATGGCATCAACGATGCGCCAGCCATGAAAGCGGCGAGTATTGGTATCGCCATGGGCGGAGGAACCGATGTCGCCCTTGAAACGGCGGATGCTGCGCTTACGCATAATCGCTTGGTTGAGTTGCCAAGCATGATAGAGCTCTCACGCGCAACCATGAGCATCATTCGTCAAAATGTCGCGTTGTCATTGGGTCTAAAAGGGGTGTTTCTTGTCACCAGTTTGCTAGGCATCACAGGGCTATGGGTGGCGGTATTAGCGGACAGTGGCGCAACGGCATTGGTCACACTAAATGCACTGCGATTGTTAAGATTCCGTTCCTTAAATGAATAATAGACGGTGTGAATCTATAGGGCCCGCATTTATGATGCGGGCTTTTTGTTGGCATTTCTTATGCAATTTGGCTGAAAATTGCAGACAAAGTGTGATGCAAACCGGTTTTTCTAGGTAATAAGTTTTTGTTACATTCTTTCATTGTGACAATGATCACTCCAAGTTATGAGGAGGTTGAGTAAAGTGCATTTTTAGACCCCTACAAATTTATCTGAGCTTATTTTCAAGTAAGCCGCAATAAGGAGTGACTTATGTCTCAAGCTGTTTTCCACTTAGGTGTTACTGAAGCAGATCTTAACGGTGCAACGCTAGCGATCATCCCAGGCGATCCTGCGCGTGTACAAAAAATTGCTGAAGAAATGGAAAACCCAGTATTTCTAGCTAGCCATCGTGAGTACACCTTGTACCGTGCAGAGCTAGATGGCAAACCAGTGGTTGTTTGTTCAACGGGTATCGGCGGTCCTTCTACTTCTATTGCGGTTGAAGAGTTGGCTCAATTGGGTGTGCGTACTTTCCTACGTGTTGGTACAACGGGTGCGATCCAGCCGCATGTTAACGTGGGTGACATGATCGTAACGACAGGTTCTGTTCGTCTTGATGGTGCGAGCTTGCACTTTGCGCCAATGGAGTTCCCAGCAGTGGCTGACTTTGACGTGGCAACGGCAATGAAAGCGGCAGCGCAAGAGAGTGGCGCAACGGTTCACACCGGTGTTACTGCGTCAAGTGATACCTTCTACCCAGGTCAAGAGCGTTACGACACCTTTACTGGTCGCGTAGTGAGCCGTTTCCAAGGTTCGATGAAAGAGTGGCAGGAAATGGGCGTACTGAACTTTGAAATGGAATCAGCGACGTTGTTGACCATGTGTGCAAGTTCTGGCCTACGCGCGGGTTGTGTTGCGGGTGTTATCATCAACCGCACACAAAAAGAGATCCCAGATCACGCAACGCTAAAAGAGACAGAAGCTCGCTCTATCAAAGTGGTTGTTGAGTCTGCACGTAAAATGCTGTAATCGCATTACGCTGATTGAATAAAGAAACCCCGAGGCAGTGGCTTCGGGGTTTTTGTTTGTCGGTTCAAAAGCAAGTGGGCCGTTAAGCCTCTTTCAAGCAAGACGGGAATTAGATCCCGTCGCTACCACCTGCTTGTGCAAACCAATCTGTGAGATGCTTTTTCAAATCTTTCAATTCATCTGGGCCGATCAGCGCTAAGCCAAGATCCTCTGCACGGGTAATATCGTTGTGACGCAGTGGACGGAAGCTCACCAACATGGCTCTTGCCTGTAGGCCACCGAGTAGATCACGCAGTGATTCAAGCTTATAAAGTGTATCGTCACCGTCGTCACGCATGCCCTTCGTCTTACATTCGATGATGTGCAGTTTATTGTTAACCACAGAGGCGACATCAAGCTCATTACGCACTTCACGCTCGCCAAGTTGACGATAGACCTGAACATTGAGCGAGTGGTCTTGAATGGTGGGCATATCATCTTGGATCTGTTTGACGGTGCTGTGAACCAGTGTCTCTAACCATTCACCATTAGAGAAACGACGAGCGTCTTCATTGGCAAAGGTAAGAATGCCGTTTTCGTAAGTGGCGATCTGCGCTTCCACCAAATCTGCTAGCAGCATATTCAGCTCGCGATAGCCTTGCTGCTTTTCAGATAACTCTACATCCAGCTTTTGCTCTTTGCGGCATGTCGTCGCGAGATAGTTTAAAGTCGCCAAACCAGGGCCTAATTCCAAAGCGTGACTCGCCCAGCGCTCGCCCAACTCATGCAGTTTTTGGTCAAGTTGAGGAGGAAGCTCGACTTCATTAAACTCGCCGCGAGCGCCGAAAATCGTGAGGTAATCTGCCACAGTGATGCGGTCTTCCACCTGACTATCTTCACGGCCATCAGGGTAGAGCCAGCAAAGCTTGTCGCTGTTTGGTTCAACAACGAAAATAGGCCAGTGGTAGGTACGAAACACTTCGTAAACTGAAAGCAAGCGATGACGAAGGCCACAACTGGCGTTCAGTTTGACATCTTCCCCACGGCTTTTGAGATCTTCAGCTAAGGTCTGAATAGATTGTTTGATCAAACGAGTATCGACAACAGAGGGGATGACAAACAGTTCGGAAGTGATATCACGCTGAGCAAGCACAGAATGAAGTCTTTGATACATATCGCGTTGTGACTCATCACCGATAAACACGATATGAGTGCTGACGGTACGCAGATCGAGGAGAGGGGTCACCAGTCTGACAGGGTCCTGATCAATGATACCAACGTGTACAGCCATAACTTTTCCTTCTCAGTACGGCTTGCAAAAAGAGGATGTGAAAGAGAGTGCAAGCGCTTGATCTTCATATGTAGACAAGGCGCATAAAAAACAAGGGCAACTTTGTGAAAAGTTGCCCTTATCCGATGACTTTATAGGTTTATTGACCGTTTTCTGTTGAACCTTACAACTTGAAACGGTGAACAAGCTCCGTTTGCTGGCTTGCTAAGCTAGACAAGTTTTCGCTGGTGGCCGCGATTTCCGCCATCGCATGGTAACTGCGATCGGCGATGTTATTGATGTCTTCCAAGCTACGTGCAATAGAGGTCGATGTTTCGCTCTGTTCTGCGGCCGCTTGTGAAATGTGCGTACTCATTTGGCTGATTTCGATGATCAACGCCTGAATCTCTTCCATCGCGCCGTTGGCTTTCGAGGCTTGTTCTACCGACATCTCCATATCACTCATACAACTTTGGATCACATGACTTGCCGACTGCGAGCTGGACTGCAGATTGCTGATCATCGATTCAATTTCAGTGGTTGATTGGGTGGTCTTCGATGCGAGTACTCGAACTTCGTCTGCAACCACCGCAAAGCCACGGCCTTGCTCGCCCGCACGTGCCGCTTCAATCGCCGCGTTGAGGGCAAGGAGGTTGGTTTGTTCTGCAATGTTGCGAATCACATCGAGAATCGAGCCAATTTGACCGCTCATACGTTGTAACTCAGAAACCGCGCTGACCGATTCGTTTAGGCGAGTTTCCAATTGATTGATGGTGGAGATATTGCTGCTCATGATGGTACGGCCAGATTCAGACGCCGATTCCACTTTTTGCACCATTTCCAACGAACCTTGCGCGCTCTGGGCCACTTCTTGAACGGAGTGACTCATTTCGGTCATTGCCGTGGCAACGCTAGCGGTTTGCTCGCGTTGAGCATTCAGTTGGTTTTGCGCGTTGCTCGAGGTGCGTTCATTGTTTGCTGCGGTGTCGGTCAGATTTTCCGCCGCATCATTCAGTCTCACCAAAATGTCGTGCAGGCTATCTGCCAGCGTATTGATGTGGCCACTCACTCGGCTGAACTCGTTGTTGTAACGAATTTCGATACGCTGCGTCATATCACCGTTGGCAAGTCCTTCCAAGGTGGAAAGAATACGTGTTAACGGCTCACGAACGCTGTGGGCAATGTGATAGCCCACCGCGGCGGCAAAAATGGTTACCGCAATACCAATCACAATCGCTTTTAGCAAACCTTGGTCGTACACTTCACCCGCTTCAACCAAAGAGGTGTTGAGGTTGTCGGTTGCTGTTGTAGTGAAGGTTTCCAACAGACGCATCGCAGAGTCCACTTTGACCGCTAGGTTGGCGATGTTGTCATACAAAGCCGCTTTGGCTTCAAGGTAGCTGGCGTGTTGATCCAACACCCCACCTTTTTGACCTACGTCCTGAGTAAACTGCTCGACAGATGCATTGAACACATCTTTCAGTGATGGCAGTTGGGTCGTGAGGCCTCGATAAGCGTAATTAAGGTGAGTGACCGCTTTCTTGTTCTTGTTCACTGCTTTCTTAACGAAATCAAGATCGGAACTGGCCAGTGCATCCGAGGTGATCACTTCAGCATCTTTCAACTTAATGAAATAGCTTTTTGCCATCACTTTGACAGAAATGCTGGATTGGTCATCGACGTACTCTTTCATACCCACCGTCAGTTCGGTGTGAAGTTTTTGGAAGCGACGTGACGATTTTTGCACTTCTGCTTGTGCAGCAAACATCGCTTCATAGTTGTTCATTGCTTCATTGGCTTCAGCAAAGTAGCTGTTTTCAATTTCTCTGAGTTGAGTTAAAGGCTCTGCGAGTGCAGGGTAGGCCTTGCTCGCGTTTTCCAGTTCGTTGAGCGTTTGATTAAACTCAGTCTGCGATTTACCAAATTCGCTGCGCATCTGCGTCATGCGATCTTGGTTCTGCGTGGTGAGAAAATCTTTAAAAGATTTATCCGCAGATAACAACTCAACACTGGTTTGGTTGGATAACGAAACCAAAGGCAGTGAATTTTTCGAAACGGTTTCGAAGTTGGAATGAATTTGATTCATGCCATTGGTCATAATGGTGACTGTAACGGCAAACAAGACGATTATCAGCGCGAAGCCGGCATACATCCTTTTAATGACTGAGCCTTGCATACTTTTAGCCCTCTCCCACATGTAACAAAAGAAAAAAGAAACGGAACCCGTCTCAAAAAACTAACAAAATTGTCATCATTGTATTGAGATTGAGATGAGCATTTTGTGGCGAGGGCTGCAAAAAAGACTTTATAGCAGGATGTTCTGTTGATAATGTTACGTGAACACTGTTTTTTATTGAGATGCACACAACGTTGGCGCATACTTATCCGGTTAAACAGCGACGTTATGGAGTACACATGGCCGAAGAAACTATCTTTAGCAAAATCATTCGCAAGGAAATTCCTGCTCAGATCCTTTTCCAAGATGATCTTGTCACCGCATTTCGTGACATCAACCCACGAGCACCGAAGCACATCCTAATTATTCCAAATAAACTCATTCCGACAGTGAATGATGTTGAGGCGGATGATGAAGCGATGATGGGCCGCATGTTCACTGTCGCAAAACAGTTGGCCAAAGAAGAGGGCATCGCGGAAGAAGGCTACCGTCTCATCGTGAACTGTAATGCGCATGGTGGCCAAGAGGTTTATCACATCCATATGCATTTAGTGGGTGGTAAGCCACTGGGTCCAATGTTATTGGGCTAAATGTCAAACAACGGCCAGTGATTATCTGGCCGCTTTATTTTCGATGCATTCTCTTGGAGTTACATGTGAAGCAATACCGGAAATTAGTCGGAGTATTTGCCGCGACCCTGATCATGTCGGGATGCGCCAATATGTCCGCCGGTAACCTTTTCAGCCACTATAGTGAACAAAACCGCTCCGTCTATCAGGCGGTAAAAAGCGGCGATTACGCGCAAGCGCAAGAATTGCAAAGTGAGGGTGTTGCTGGCGACATTCTCGACAATATGGAAAAAGGACGCATTGCGTTCTTATCGGCAGATTACCCCGAAAGTAAGAAAGCGCTAGAAGCAAGCGACGTGGCGGTGAGAAAGTGGCAAGATTTGGCCAAAGTGTCTTTATCGCAAACGGCAACCAGTGTGGGCTCGCTGGCGGTCAACGATAATCTCAACAACTACACACCGGCAGATTACGAACTGGGCTTTCTCCATTTGTATCTCGGTTTGAACTACCTTCAGCAGAACAGCTTGGAGGGGGCATTGGTTGAAATGCGTCGCGCTAATCAAGTCCAGGAAGCCGCGCGTAAAGCACGTGAAGACGATCTCCAGTCTGCTGAGCGCGATATGCAAAAAAATGGTATGTCGACCAATTTAGGCAGTGTGCTGGCAAACTACCCTGATGCAGGGAAAACCTTGCAATCGGTGCAAAATGGCTATCTGTTTTTCCTCTCGGGTCTTTTGTATGAAGCCTCAAAAGATCTCAATGGTGCTTATGTTGATTACCGCAGAGCGTTAGCGGTGAGTCCCAATAACCCCGTGGTGATTGAAAGAACCATGCTGGTGGCGAAAAAGCTGGGCATGCGTGAGGATTTGGCCAAATTAGAAAAACGCTACGGTAAGCAAAACGACACCTTTGCAGGTGAACAAGGCCGCGTGATTGTTATTGAAGAGCAAGGGGTTGTTGAAGCGCTCCAAGGCTGGCGAATAGATTTACCTGTCTATGACAGTCGAGGCATTGGCGCACTGTATTCTCTCGCGCTGCCTTATTACCCAAGCCAAAATTATCAGCGCTTTTCCCCATTGCGTTTGAATCAACAGAAACTGGAAAGCCAGTTATTGGCAGATGTCGATCAGATGGCGAAGTACGATTTAAGTGAGCGTTTGCCTTCGATGGTGATTCGCCAGGCATTGCGGGTGGTGGCCAAAGATCAACTGCGTAAAGAAGCCGCTAAAGGCGATGATGTCGGCAATCTGTTGTTTAACGTTTGGAACGCGTTAACAGAGCAACCGGATACTCGTAGCTGGCAAACCTTACCAGCAAGAGTCAATGTAATGAGTGAAGTTGTCTCATCGGGTGAGCAAACATTGACATCCGGTGACAAAGATTACCAGTTCATGGTCGCAGACAAACAGACGACTTTGGTCTGGATTTCCCGTCAGGGAACTCACCAAACCATATGGCACAAACAATTAGGGAGGCTGTAATGAGAGCTTGGATTATTTCGGCACTGGTTTTGCTTGGCTTAGCAGGCTGTGCAGAGAATACGGCGGGAATGCGAGTCGAAGGTGAAACGCAACACGTCTTTTTCCACGACAATGTACTGGGTGGCAGACTATTGGTCGATGACATCGCCACGACGCAAGTGGATGATCGCGCCCGTGCGGTTGTGCGTCTAACCAGCAATTTTAAAGGCGATCAGAACATCCTTTATCGCTTTGCTTGGTACGATGACAATGGTCTAGAAGTGAACACCAAGCCAGGCCCTTGGCGTCAAGCCATTGTGCGTGGTTTTGAATCTATTACCCTTTCGGAAGTAACGGTGAATCCGAATGGCACTCAATATCGCTTGCAAATCCGTGCAGCAAATGAATAAAAATGTGAGGACTAAAAATGAATAAAGGTGTTGTCGCCTTACTAGGCTTAGCTGTTTTACTGGGTGGTTGTTCTAACCGAGTTTCTTATGGTGATGCGCAAGCTACTGAAACCACCACCATCGACTTTGGTTCGACGGACTTACAAACCATCGCAGGTCAAATGGTGGATAGCATGATGATGTCTGGCTCTGTGGCAGCGATTACGCGCGACAGTCGCCCAATTGTGTTTGTTGAGCGCATTAAAAACAAAACCAGTGAGCATATTGATACGGAATCCATCACTGACACCATTTCAACCAAAATGCTTAACTCAGGTAAGTTCCGTTTTGTCGACATGGATCGTGTAGAAGCGGTACGTGAACAACTGAACTTCCAAAACAATGATGAGCTTGTGAACCAATCTACCGCGATTCAGTTTGGTAAAATGGTCGGCGCTCAGTACATGTTATACGGTAATTTGTCGAGCATCGTGAAAAACGACGGCAGCGACAAAGACGTGTACTACAAAATGACCATGCGCTTAATGGATCTGGAAACCGGTTTAATTGAGTGGGCGGATGAAACTGAAATCCGTAAGCAGCAGTCTAAGAGCTTGTTAGGACTATAAATAATGTGAGGTCATCTATGGCATGGTTTTCTTGGCAACAGGCAAAACAACTGGATCCGAGTTTAAACGCGGTAGGTGACTTTTTTGTACCAGCACCCATGCAGGTACAAACGGTGACTGGCGGTTTAACCAACCGATGTTGGAAAATCAACGATCACGCAGGCAAATCTTACGTTTGGAGGCCGGCAAGCAAAGTTTGTCAGGCCTTTTCTATCTCTCGCTACAGTGAATACCAAATTCTCAATGCCATTGCCGATTTAAAGCTCGGCCCAAAGCCTGTGCTGGTCAATGAGCATGGCGTCTTAGTGGAATGGCTAGAAGGTGAGACGATGCGTGATGGGGTTGCGCCCGACACCTTACTTAAAACCGCGATCAAAATTCATCAGTTTGATGCTCACACCCTACCTTTGGCGCCGTTTAGTTATACCGCTCGAGTAGATCATTATTGGATGCAATTAGAAGGGAAGTATCTGGGCAGCGAATACGAGAACCTCTACCAACAGTGGCGCAGCGCTCCATCTGTCACCCCACTGCCTGTTGCCCTTTGTCATTTCGATTTAGGTGGATACAACATGGTGAAAGGGCCGGACGGGGTAAAAGTGATCGATTGGGAATACGCGGCATTGGCGGATCCTCGCTTGGATTTAACCCTGACCATTCAGCTCTCCGGTGAAGATTGGTTCGAAATGGTCTGCCGTTACTGCCAACTTCGCGAGATTGACGAGGTTGAGGTGTGGATTGAGGGGGTTAAAGCATGGCAACCAAGAACGACTATGATGGCCATGTTGTGGTATCTACTTGCACACAAAATCTGGGGTGATGATGAATATTTGCTCACTGCCMAAAAAATGCTTCACTCATTATGCCATGAGGATCACTGTTTGCACGGTTGAGACAAGTTCGCACTTTAAACCCTTGTAATTCGTGGTAGATTGAAAGCATTAATCAAGTCACTCCAAGATGCACTGTTTGCGCTGCGTGTTATCGCCCGTTGCCCACACTGTGTTGCTGTTTGCGAAGGTATCTTGAAGTCACTTGGGATAAGTACCAAGAATAGTTAGGGAGAGGTACACATGATTATCTACCTTCACGGTTTCGACTCAACAAGCCCAGGTAACCACGAAAAAGTATTGCAACTGCAGTTTATCGATCCAGACGTGCGTTTCATTAACTACAGCACGCTTCATCCGAAACACGATATGCAGCACTTGTTAAAAGAAGTGCATAAAGCGATTGAACAATCAAATGATCCTGAACCGATTATTTGTGGCGTTGGTCTCGGTGGTTTTTGGTCCGAGCGCATCGGTTTTCTTTGCGGTATCAAGCAAGTCATTTTTAACCCGAATCTTCATCCAGAAAACAACATGGCAGGCCGCATTGACCGTCCGGAAGAGTATGAAGATATTGCAACCAAATGTGTCGAACAATTTCGTATGAAGAACAAAGGTCGCTGTTTAGTGATCTTGTCACGCGATGATGAAATCCACGACAACAGCAAAACAGCACAAGCGCTTGAGAATTACTACGAAGTGGTGTGGGATGACAAAGAAACCCATAAATTCAAAAAGATATCTCAGCACTTGCAGAAGATGAAAGCATTTAAAGAAAACAACTGAGCGTTTTTATCGCCTCATTTGGACCTCTAAATCCGACACACCAAGCACCTAGCGATAGGTGCTTTTTCTTTATCTGCTAAATGGGCTACAAAAGCGCCGTGCGATGTCGATGCTTTGTTTTTAGGTGAGAGCAGTAGAAAACATCACCATTCCGTATGGGCAGTAAGGATTTTTGTTGCGGTTGTGATTTCGCGCTATATAATGAACCACTATAAAATAATTTGATAAATATCAAAAAAAATTGAGAGCGAGTAAAAAAACTTGCCCAATTCGTATTGTCGAGGCGATCTCCAATACGCTTTTATCCAAACGTTAAATGCCCTTTGATAACCCTGAACAGAACGTTCACAAGCACAAGATTTCTCTGTAGGACGCGTTACCGGTGATAACACCGAATGACCTGTCGTGCAGAACCCTTTTTATTATTTTGTAGAGGATTATCACTGTGACACGAATTATCGTTGTTGGTGGCGGTGCTGGTGGCCTAGAGTTGGCAACCAAATTAGGTCGCACATTAGGTCGTAAAAGACGTGCTCAAATCACCCTAGTGGATCGCAAGGCGAGCCATTTATGGAAGCCATTGTTGCATGAAGTGGCGACAGGCTCTCTTGATGAAGGGGTTGATGCGCTAAGCTACCGTGCTCATGCCAAAAACCACTGTTTCGATTTCCAAATGGGCAGCCTAGAGAACATCGACCGTGAACGTAAGGTTGTGATTCTAAGTGAATTAAAAGACGAGCACGGCGAGCTATTGATGCCAAGCCGTGAGCTCGAATACGATCTATTGGTTCTCGCGATTGGCTCAACATCAAATGACTTCAACACCCCAGGTGTACGTGAGCACTGTATCTTCCTTGATAGCCCAGAGCAGGCGCACCGTTTCCGTCATGAAATGAACAATCAGTTTCTTAAACTGCACGCGAAAAATGGTCACGGCACTGTCGATATTGCCATTGTTGGCGCAGGCGCGACGGGCGTTGAGCTTTCTGCGGAATTGCACAACGCCATTAAAGAGCTGCGCACTTACGGTTTTGGCGATCTCGATTCAAGTAAACTGAATGTCAATCTTGTCGAAGCGGGCGAACGAATTCTTCCTGCATTGCCACCGCGCATTTCCTCCGCTGCACACAGTGAATTGGTGAAGCTCGGGGTGAATGTGCGTACCGCAACCATGGTGACAAAGGCTGAAGCGGATGGATTGACCACTAAAGATGGAGAGAAGATCCCTGCACAAATCATGGTTTGGGCGGCTGGTATCAAAGCGCCTGATTTCATGAAAGACATTGCGGGCTTGGAAACCAACCGCATTAACCAGCTTGTAGTGAAAAATACGCTGCAAACCACGTGCGATGACGATATTTTCGTGATCGGTGATTTGGCTCAGTGTACTCAAGCGGATGGCAAGTTTGTGCCGCCACGCGCGCAAGCGGCGCACCAAATGGCGAGCCATGCCTTTAGTAACATCATCGCAAAACTCAATGGCCGTGAGCTCAAAGATTACGTGTATAAAGATCATGGTTCATTGGTTTCACTTAGCCGCTTCTCTACCGTGGGTAGCTTAATGGGCAACTTGACCAAAGGCTCAATGATGGTAGAAGGCCGTATCGCGCGCGTTGTGTATATTTCGCTGTACCGCATGCATCAAATGGCGCTACACGGTATTTTCAAAACGGGTTTGATGATGCTGGTTGGCCGAATCAACCGTGTACTACGTCCAAACTTGAAACTTCACTAATTGAAATACGAAGTAACGAACTGACTAAAAAGGAGCGAACGAGCTCCTTTTTTACTGGCTGATATTTTCCCGTTCGTGTCGGCGTTAATGCATATCTTGGGGAATCAATGAATAGACCACACCATCTTGTGGTTTGTCGTGAAAAACAAAGCGATTACGGGCGATGGTCTCTTGTTTTGCATGACAAGATTCAATCAGTTTCTGGCTAGCTTGGTTATCAAGCGCGCACACAATTTCCAATCGGGTTAGTTTGAGTTTGGCAAAGCAAAACTCCGCCAGTGCCCACATGGCTTCTTTGGCTAGCCCTTGGCGCTGATGAACATCAGCGATCCAATAGCCGAGACTGGCCATGTTGAAGGTATGGTAAAGCTCATTGATGGCCACCATGCCAACCAGCTCGTCACTGCCTTTGAGAAATATGCCAAACCCATACGCATCGGCTTTTACCCAGTTCAAACGTGTCATCAGAAGAAAGCTTTGCGCTTCTTTTTCGCTGTAATTCGGGTGACACCAATCGATCCATTGATGGAGAGAGGTTGAACGACGAATTAACCTCGCCAACTCACTCGCACGCTCTGCTTCGATTAAACGTAAGGTCACTCGTTGGGTTACGATATGGAAATCGGGACTCATGGCAATTCCGTTATAAGCATTTGAGTAAAGTATAAATGATGACTTTGTGAATTGGTTGAGAAAAACAAAGCCCCCGACACAGTCGAGGGCTTATGACCAAAGGGCGGTAGAGGTTATTCTACACGACGAACTTGAATCACCATTCCAAGTAGTGGATGGTCAAGGTAGTGAGTTTCACCGCTACGCATACGACGTTTTTGATCCATTCGATAGCTCTTTAAGAACTGCTCAACCGTCACCGTTGGTGTTACTTCGGTTAAGTTGCCTAGTTGGACGTTGCCATCAACTTGGCCTAACTGTTCGGCATTTTCTTCAAGCGGTGTGGCCTCTAGCGTAACTTCACGCACGCTTGGCTCTTTTAGATCCAACGCGGTTTCGATGAAAAGATAATGCTGAACATAAACCTGTAGCGTGCCGTCTAACTCGTAAAGAGGGTTGTCGATGCTCACTTCTGTAATGCCATCTAACGGTGCTTGCACAGCGGCCTGTTTTTCAGAACCGTCTGGGTTGTACTCTTTTGAGTAGTCTTTCCCTGCGCGAATACGGAAGATCGGCGCTGAACCTTTTCCTCGGTCACCTTGACGCCACGCTTTGTGCAGCAACACTTGGAAGCCGGCATGCTTCTCTAGTGCTTCTTTCTGCGATAACAGTTGGTAGCTAGAGTAAGGCAGCATAGAAACCCCTTTGCTCTGGCGGAACTGGGCATCCTGAAAATCGCCGGCATAAGTCATGGTGATCTCTGGCAATTGATTTGGCCAGGACTCATTAGTTTGCTCTGCATCTACGGCGCGTTTAAAGATGATCACTTCAACATCAAATTGTCTCTGTGCCCAAGAAGGCATTGAAACACAGAGTAGTAACAGAGGAATGAGAAATCTCATGGAATAACTAGCTCACTGGTAATAAATTCTGGTTAAACTCATTCAGCAAATCTTGGATAAACTGAATACGTTGGCGTCTGTCCGTCAATGGTACGCTAAACTTAAACTTAGTTGGACCTTCCATTGCAAATTTTTTCGGCTGAGATTGCAGTAGTCTAACCAAATACGCTGGGTTTATGTCAGCGTGTGGATAAAACTCGATAAATCCACCTTTGTCGTGAGCCTCGATCTTCTTCGCCTTGATTCGGTGGGCACTCAGTTTGAGCTCTGCGATGGCAAGAAGATTTTTCGCCGCTTCTGGCAGTAAGCCGAATCGGTCGATGAGCTCGACTTTGACTTCGTTTAGCTCTTCTAAATCGGCCACACTGGCCACTCGCTTGTACATCGACAAGCGTGTGTTGACGTCTGGAATATAATCGTCTGGCAGCAAGGCAGGGATACGAATTTCCACCTCAGTTTGCTCGCGAAGTAGATCATCCAGCGCGGGTTCTTTGCCTTCTTTCAATGCTTGCACGGCTTGCTCAAGCATCTCCATATACAGCGTAAAGCCAATCGATTGAATTTGACCACTTTGCTCGTCACCTAGCAACTCACCTGCACCGCGAATTTCTAAATCGTGCGTGGCGAGAGTGAAACCAGCCCCCAGATCTTCCAAAGAAGCGATGGCATCAAGGCGTTTAATGGCATCTTTGGTCATGGATTTCGGGTGCGGCGTGAGCAAGTACGCGTACGCTTGATGGTGCGAGCGACCCACACGCCCACGGAGCTGGTGTAACTGAGCAAGCCCGAGATTGTCTGCGCGATCCATGATGATGGTGTTGGCGGTTGGCACATCGATGCCCGTCTCGATGATGGTGGTACAGACCAATAAGTTAAAGCGCTGATGGTAGAAATCGTTCATCACACGTTCCAACTCGCGTTCTCTCATTTGACCGTGAGCGATGGTGACGCGTGCTTCTGGCACAAGTTTAGTCAGGTCTTCTGCGACTTTCTCAATGGTTTCGACTTGGTTGTGTAAGAAGTACACTTGTCCACCACGCATGATTTCACGCAGAATCGCTTCGCGGACCACCGCATCGTCATTTTCGCGAACAAATGTTTTGATGGCTAAGCGGCGAGCGGGTGGGGTGGCAATGATCGACAAATCGCGCATGCCACTCATCGCCATGTTGAGCGTACGTGGAATTGGGGTGGCCGTGAGAGTGAGAATGTCGACATCGGCTCTCATTGCTTTCACTTTCTCTTTTTGGCGCACACCAAAGCGATGCTCTTCATCGACGATCAACAATCCAAGATCACTGAACTTTAGGTCGGAAGAGAGCAGTTTGTGCGTGCCCACTAAGATATCGACCTTGCCGTTAGCCACATCTTCCATGATCTGCTTTTGCTCTTTTGCCGACTTAAAGCGCGAAAGCACTTCGACGCGAATTGGCAGGTTGGCAAAACGGTCACGGAAATTTTCGAAATGCTGTTGAGCAAGTAGGGTGGTCGGGACCAAAACCGCCACTTGTTTGTCGTTATCGGTCGCAACAAACGCCGCGCGCATGGCGACTTCGGTTTTACCAAAACCTACATCACCACACACTAAGCGGTCCATGGCTTTGGCTTGACACATGTCAGACAGCACCGCGTTAATGGCCATCGATTGGTCATCAGTCTCTTCAAATGGGAAACCCGATTTGAAGGTCGCGTATTGGCCACGATCCAAAACAAATTTGTAACCCGGTTTGAGTTCACGTTTGGCATAAACGTCCAAAAGCTCAGCGGCAACGTCTCGCACTTTCTCAGCGGCTTTGCGACGCGCTCTGGTCCAAGCATCGCTCCCCAGTTTGTGAATCGGCGCACTCTCTTCTGCGCCGCCAGAGTATCGACTGATTAAGTTAAGGGAAGCGACGGGCACGTAGAGCTTAGCTTCGTTTTGGTACTCGAGCATCACGTATTCAGCTTTGATGCCGCCCGCCTCAAGCGTTTCTAAACCAATGTAACGGCCAATACCGTGATCGATGTGTACCACTGGTTGTCCTGGTTTCAGCTCCGCCAGATGACGAATCACGGTATCGCTGTTGACGTTGCGCTTGTCTTTTTTGCGACGTTGGATAACGCGATCGCCAAGCAAATCGCTTTCACAAACAAAGGCGAAGTTCAGCGTGTTGTGAATAAAACCGTGCTCACTGGCGCCAATAACCAAAGTGAATTTATGGTTATGTGCAAGGGCTTCACTGAGTGAGGCACAAGCGTGTGGCTTGAGCTTAACGCCTTGTAGCAACTCACTGAGCGCTTCACGACGGCCTTCCGATTCAACGGAAAAGATGATTTTGCCTGAGAAACTTTCACTAAACTGACGCAACTGAGCTAATGGCTCTTTATTTTGCTGTTGCACCGCGAGAGTTGGCAGTGGACTCAATGGCTGGTTGGAACGCCCGGATTTTTCGTCGATGGCGTCAACGCACAGCCAAGTTTGGCCAAAATTTTTCAGATGCGCATACAGTTCATCTTTTTTAAGCCAAAGTTGCTCTGGTTTCAGCAGTGGGCGCAGCGGGTCGACTTTCTTCTGATCGTAGCGGTAATCCACATCCTTTAGGAAATGATCGATAGTGGGTTCGATATCCCCCAACACCAGCAGTTGCGAGTCTCGATTGATGTAGTCAAACAGCGTTTCTGTTTGTTCAAAGAAAAGGGGCTGCCAGTATTCAATCCCCGCAGGCCAGACGCCTTTGCTCACCTGCATATAAACTGATTCTGGCTCGCGACGGGCATCAAATTGGCTGCGCCAACGGATACGAAACTCTTCTATGGCCGCCTCGGTGGTTGGGAACTCGTGCGCAGGCAGTAGGCGGATCTGTTGGATCTCTTCAATTGAACGTTGATTCTCAGGGTCGAACGTGCGAATGGTGTCGATTTCGTCATCAAAGAAATCGATACGGTAGGGGTCACGACTGCCCATCGGAAAGAGATCAAGAATCGAACCGCGGCTGGCGTATTCTCCGGGCCCAAACACTTGGTCAACGTGGCGGTAGCCAGAATTATCCAACTGCAAACGCAATTTTTCGAGCGAGTAGCGATCACCAACATTGACCATCAAGGTATGTTGCAGCAGAAAATCGCGTGGAGATTGACGTTGTAGCAACGTGCTCACTGGCACAATGGTAATGCCGTTGGTCTGAGAGGGAAGCTGATAGAGCGTGGCAATACGATCGGAAATGATCTCTTGATGAGGAGAGAAGTTATCGTATGGCAGCGTTTCCCAATCGGGGAAAATCGTCACGTGGGCGGTGTAAAACTGCTCTATCTCGCTTTGCAACTTCAGCGCGGTTTGAGGGTCTGGAACAATGAGAACCGTGTGGTTGGCATGGGCATTTGCCAGTTCGGCCACAGAAAGGGCCAGTGAGGCGCCAGGCAGTTGGCCTAAGTGTTTTTTGTCTCCCGCCCCTTTGGGCGTGGAGACTTGTAAAATCGGTTGATAAGTCATAATCGAATGTTATTTGGTGTCTCTTTCTAGCGAACGTTGACGCAATAGACGTTGTTGTTGGTGTAAGGCCGCTTTGATTAATAGGTCTTGGTCTGAATCGCGAAGCAATATGTATTTCATGGTCACTTCATATTGTTGATCTTTGGCTTCGCAACTGGCGACTTGCGCGTAGCAATAAATAGCCGCAGCCGGGCTTTCAAGAAACAGTTTCACGCGAGTGGAGCGGCCAATCGGCATAGTGTCGGTGGACAAAAAGGAAACCTGACTGGCACCAAAACGGGTGGTTTTGAAGCGAAGGTTTTCTTGGTCTTGCTGCGATAGCATAAAGCTCAATAGCAGATTGAGTTTCGAATTTTGCGCATCCAGCAGGTTGATGACGTTTTTGAGATCGCTATTTTTCAGTTCAAGTCGTGCGCTTTCGGCTAACTGATCTAATTGGCTAAATTCACTCGCCACAATAAAAGGGGCGGGAATTTCCGCTTCAAAGGCCTCTAGGGAAGGCAGCAAATCGTGTTCAGGTAACAGCTCAACGTTGATCGTCAGCGTTGAATTTACGGTAAAAAACTCTTGTTCTGTCATGCTGTTATTCCCTTTTTGCCGATGGGATTCTAAATAAGAATCTACAAGCTGTTGATTATCGCCAACTGGCGACGCTTGGCAAGCGATGTTATTTCGCACACCGTGATTTTCGCAAATTCGTTTTTTAAACCGAGAGCCCTATACGTTCTGTAACACGTAAATGGCAAATTTGCTGTTAAATCTCAGACATATGAAATATTTTAGCTATATTCGTGCCAGTTTTCTGGTTACATTAGCCCGCTGAACTTATTGACGGTTTTTAGAATGTTTCATCCTGTCTCTATATTTATTGGATTGAGATACCTGCGCGGACGCTCCGGTGACAGGTTTAGCCGATTTGTCTCCTATATGTCGACAGCTGGCATCACGGTTGGCGTGATGTCATTGGTCACGGTGTTATCGGTGATGAACGGCTTTGAGGCGCAACTGAAAGAGCGCATTTTGGGTGTGTTGCCGCAAGCGGTGGTGTCGATGGATGGTGGAAAAACGCCACACACCACGCCGCCTGAGTTTGTGAGTGCCTTGTCTCCCACACCTTTGGTACGCAGTGAAGCGGTGATTCAAAGCCCTTCACAACTTTCTGTGGGTTACTTGATCGGTATTGAGCCTTCGGCAGACGATCCGATTGAAAACCACCTCATTGCTGGCCGCTTAAGCCAGTTGGAAGCAGGCAAGTATCAAGTATTTCTCGGCCACTCTTTAGCACGATCATTAAATGTCTCAATGGGTGACAAAGTCCGTTTGATGGTGACCAGTGCCAGCCAGTTTACGCCATTAGGCCGCATTCCAAGCCAACGAAATTTTACCGTTGCAGGGATGTTTAATACCGGTTCGGATATCGATGGCCAGTTGATGGTGACGCACATTGAAGACGCGGGGCGTTTATTGCGTCTTCCGTCAAATACCATTTCTGGCTGGCGACTCTATTTTGATGATCCCTTCCAAGTGACCGAGGCGGCCAATAGGCCACTGCCTGACGGTTGGCAATGGAGTGATTGGCGTGCGCAACGTGGAGAGCTTTTCCAAGCGGTAAAAATGGAAAAGAACATGATGGGCTTGATGCTTGGACTCATTGTTGCCGTGGCGGCGTTTAATATCATTTCAGCGCTGATCATGGTGGTGATGGAGAAACAATCTGAAGTCGCGATCTTAAAAACTCAGGGTATGAACAGCTTTGGCATTATGGCCATCTTTATGGTGCAAGGTGCCAGCAGCGGCATTATTGGCTCGCTCTTCGGTGGAGCCGCTGGCGTGCTCTTATCGCAAAATCTCAATACTATTCTCGAAAGCGCAGGGGTTGCTTTGTTCACCTTTGGTGGTAGCTTGCCTGTGCTGATTCAACCATTTCAAATTGTCGCTGTGGTTGTGTTAGCCGTTTTATTGAGCCTGTTGGCGACGCTTTACCCTTCTTACCGTGCATCTTCTGTTAAACCTGCTGAGGCCCTCAGATATGAATAAGCTTTTACAATGTCACCAAGTTAGCAAAATCTATCGAGAAGGGGAGTTTGAAACGGAAGTCCTCAAAGGGGTTGATTTCGAGCTAGAGCAAGGCGAGTTGGTAGCGATTGTCGGTACATCGGGGTCAGGCAAAAGTACTCTGCTGCATATTTTAGGTGCGCTTGATGATGCCACTCAAGGTGAGGTCGCGTTTCTCGATTATCAGCTGTCTGCGTTAAGCGGTAATAAGCAAGCTCAAGTGCGCAATCAGCATCTCGGTTTTATCTATCAATTTCATCATCTACTGGCGGATTTTACCGCTGTGGAAAACGTGGCAATGCCGCTACTGATTGGTGGGGAAAGTCCGAAGCAAGCGAAGTTAGCCGCCGAGGCATTGTTGGAAAAAGTGGGTTTGCAACATCGTATGCATCATCGTCCGTCAGAGTTGTCTGGTGGCGAACGTCAACGTGTCGCAATTGCGCGGGCATTGGTCAATAAGCCTGCTTTGGTGTTGGCAGATGAGCCTACGGGCAACTTAGATCATAAAACCGCGTTGCAGATTTACGATTTGATGCGCGAGCTCAATCGCGAATCCGGCACGGCGTTTTTAGTGGTGACACACGATAACGAGCTCGCGGCAAAAATGGATAGAATCCTTTACATGCAAGATGGCGTTTTATCGCCAAACAATCAGTAGGAGGCCATCGATGATTTCTTCCTTGGCGCTCTTGATTGGTCGCCGTTTTAGCCAAGCCAAACAACGTAACAAAATGGTGTCGTTCATTTCACTCTCCTCGACCATCGGTATTGCGGTGGGTGTGGCGGTGATCATTATTGGTCTATCAGCAATGAATGGCTTTGAGCGCGAGTTGCAATCTCGTGTGCTGTCGGTCATTCCACACGCGGAGCTGGAAGGCGTTCGTGCACCGGTTGAAAATTGGCAATCGGTGATGGCTCAAGCAGTGGCCAATCCCAAAGTGGTGGCCGCGGCTCCATATGTCAAATTTACTGGTTTGGTCGAGCGGGGCAACAAGCTCAAAGCGGTGGAAGTGAGAGGGGTCGAACCGGATTTTGAACAAGCGGTCTCAACCATGTCTCAATTTATTGATCAGCAGGCGTGGAGCCAGTTTCTACCAGGGCAAAATCAGGTCATTGTCGGGCGAGGCGTGGCAAACGAGTTGGGGGTGGACGTCGGAGATTATGTCACCTTGTTGATTCCTCAAACCGGTGAAAGCACTCAAGTTCAAGCGCCTAAACGCGTTCGAGTCAAGGTGGCGGGTATGCTGACACTCAATGGTCAAATTGATCATAATCTGGTGTTGTTGCCGATGGCTGATGCTCAGCAATACAATCATCTGGGTGAAGGTGTCACTGGCATTGCGCTGAAAACCAATGATGTGCTTAATGCGCAAGCGATTGTGCGAGAAGTCGGGCGACAGATTGACGTTTATGTCTACCTTCGTAGCTGGCAACAGCAGTTTGGCTTTTTGTATCGAGACATTCAATTAGTCAGAACCATCATGTACTTAGTCATGGTGCTAGTGATTGGCGTGGCGTGCTTTAACATTGTTTCCACCTTAATGATGGCGGTGAAAGATCGTGCGAGCGAAATTGCCATTTTACGCACCATGGGGGCTGGCGATGGTTTGATTAAACGTATCTTTGTTTGGCAAGGGGTGTTTTCTGGTGTGTTTGGCAGCGTGCTTGGCAGTGTCGTCGGTGTCTTCGTAGCGCTGAATCTCACCACTCTCATTAAGGGCCTTGAGCGAGTGATTGGTCATCAGTTTTTATCCGGTGACATTTACTTTGTCGATTTTTTGCCTTCTCAACTGCGTTTAGACGATGTTTTATTGGTGTCTGGCACGGCCATTGTTCTGAGTATTGTCGCCACTTGGTACCCGGCGGCAAGGGCTGCAAAGCTTAAACCAGCCGCGGTGCTGAGCAGTAAATAGCCGATTACGGAATGATAGACAAACAAAAGGACCATAATGGTCCTTTTGTTTTAGGTGTCCGGTTAGCGATTGGCAACCTTGGTGTTTTTTTCTTGGTCCATGGAATAAATCAAACTTTGATTACCCGATGTTGCAATGGAAGTGGCGCCTATATCGGAAAACCACATTTACTCTCTGCAATGTAGGGAGAAGAGCGTTATCTTGTTTGACGCTTTTGCCAACTTCTCACCACGGAATAACGCCACAAACCTCGTATACCAAAGTAGCCGACGATAGCAGAAAAAACACCACAAATGGCGCAACCCAATAAAAATGGAGGACCAATGGTGCTCATTTGGTCGAGGATGAAATCCCAAGAGAGCTCAAAGTGAAATGGCTGAGGCGGCACGTTCATTACGAAGGCGCCGAGCTTATACGCAAAGTAGAACAGCACGGGCATGGTGACTGGGTTACTTACCCACACGAGAGCGACTGACAGTGGCAAATTCACGCCAAGAAAAATGGCTAGCCCAGCAGACATGATCATCTGGCTCGGCAGAGGGACAAACGCCATAAACAAACCCACGGCAAACGCACCTGCAGCGGAGCGACGATTCAAACACCATAGATTAGGGTTGTATAAAACATTGCCGAACACTTTCAGCGCTTTTTGGCGTTTGATTACTTCATGGTCAGGCATAAAGCGTTTAATTAGCTTTCTAGGCATGGGACAACATGACTCTCTTAGGTAACAATTGGTTATTGGCTTCTTTTTCAGCAACCCTTATTTCGGCAAGCTACTGGCCGCTTATGCCTTCCTGGCCTTGGTTAATGCTAATTGTTGTTGCCATCTTTATCATTATTGTGCGTAAAACGTGTCGTTACTTGCTGGGGATGACCATCGCACTTTTGATTGCCATTTCGGCTGGTAACCTTATGCAATGGCAAGTAAAGACCCTATTTCAGGCAGGGGAGAATATTACCATAAATGGCGCCGTTGACAGCCCTTTTAAGCAAATAAGTCACGGTTATGAAGGTGTTGTTAGTATCACAGCAATAAATAATAGTCATTTAATGTGGCCCTTGCGACCCAAAGTGCGTTTGATCTCACCCATTCCTCTTGGTCAGGGGGATCAAATCGTAGCGCACGTTACGCTAAAACGTGTCTATGGGTTACTCAATGAAGCAGGGTTTGATGCTGAACGTTTTGCTGTCAGTCAAGGCATCGTTGGACGTGCAACTATCGATGATTCTCGCTCTTGGCGTTTCCTCTCGGTGAGCGGAGAGCGACAAGCGCTGATCGAAAAAGCGCAGCAGCTCCTGGTTCGTAGCGATCATACCGGTTATTTGCTTGGCCTAAGCTTTGGTATTCGCGACGACATTACCGACGAACAATGGCAGCAACTCAAGCAAAGTGGTTTGATACATCTGCTTTCCATCTCAGGGTTGCACATTGGTATGGCTTTTGGCATCGGTTACTGGCTAGGGCATTGGTTGCGTTTTGGACGGCTTACTCTCGTTTGGCTGCCGTTGGCTATTGGATTAAGTCTCAGTTGGAGCTATGCGTGGCTGGCGGGTTTTACTCTGCCAACGCAAAGAGCGATCGTCTTTGTCACGTTAGTGGCGTTGTTCTCGTTTACGTCGAGGCAAGTTGGGCGCTGGACAGTCTTGCTGTTGGCACTGGCCTTTTGCCTAGCGATGTCGCCATTTTCTGCTCTTTCTGCCAGTCTCTGGCTCTCTTTTCTTGCTGTCAGTTGCGTCTTTCTGGTGGTTGATCTCCATGAATCGTCTTCCACTTGGATTGGCAAAATGAAAAGCGTATTTTGCATCCAAGGTATGCTACTGCTCTATCTCGCACCTGTGACTGCTTACTTCTTTTCCGGTCTGAGTTTAGCCGCCTGGCTGTACAACTTTCTGTTTATCCCTTGGTTTAGCTTGGTGGTGGTGCCTGTCATATTTGTTGCACTCGTGCTGACGGCACTGGATATGATGCCTGTGGCCAGCATGCTATGGCAGTTGGCGGATTTTAGTTTATGGCCATTAACTTTCGCGATGCCTTACGCCCATTTAGGCTGGTGGGGGCTGTCTTCTTTTCAGGTGTTGTTGGTCGCGTTGTGCGCGCTCGCTGTGATGCTTCGACATGTTATTCGCTGGCAATTCTCTGCCGTTCTGATCATTTTGCTCAGCATTACTTCACTCTTGAACCAGCCTCTTTCTCGCACTCGAATTGACGTTTTGGATGTTGGCCATGGGCTCGCCGTATTGATTGAGAAAGACGGTAAAACACTGCTTTATGACACCGGAAAGTCTTGGCATGGTGGTAGTATTGCGCAGCAAGTGATCGAGCCTATTTTATTGAGTCGGGGTAGTAGAAGCCTGGATGGGGTGATCATCAGTCATCAAGATGACGATCATGCAGGTGGCTTGCCCTATTTGCAGCAAAACATGCGCCCACAGTGGGTAAGGAGTAGTCATTACTTGAGTGACTTTCCTTGTATTAAAGGTCAGGACTTTGAGTGGCAAGGGCTTAAAATGACTGTGCTTTGGCCACCAAAGCAAGTGACTCGTGCCTACAATCCACACTCCTGTGTGATTCGTATGGAGGATGAGGAAAATCAGTTTTCATTTTTGATGACTGGTGATATTGACGCTTTGGCTGAGTGGATCCTGATTCGTGAACCTGAACAGTTAAACAGCGATGTGGTATTGGTGCCGCATCATGGCAGTCGAACTTCGTCGATTGAGCCTTTTGTGAACGCGGTCCAAGCAGACGCGGCAATCGCCTCGTTGGCAAAAGGAAATCAGTGGGGGATGCCACAACCGCAAGTGGTCGAGACTTATCGACGACATCGTACGCAGTGGTTTGATACCGGCGAGCTGGGCCAGATAACTTTGTATGTGGAACAGAGACGCTGGCAAATCGTCTCAAGACGCGACACTTTCAACGCTTGGTATAGGCAGATGCTGCGTAACCAAGTAGAATAGCGGCCTACTTGAAGAAAAAGAATCATTCATTTATGTCAATTAATACCGATGAATCGACTTGGCGTACCTTTAAACGCTTGTGGACTTTTATCCGACTGTACAAATCAGGATTGACCGTTGCCGTTGTGGCATTGATCATCAATGCAGTTTCAGATACCTACATGGTCTCTTTACTAAAACCGCTTTTAGATGAAGGTTTTGGCAGCGCTGAATCTGATTTTCTCCGCACTCTGCCTCTCCTTGTTTTTGGTTTGATGTTCATTCGAGGTATCAGTAGCTTTGTTTCTACTTACTGCTTGAGCTGGGTTTCTGGCAATGTCGTAATGCAAGTACGTCGCATGGTATTTAATCACTACATGCAGATGCCTGTTTCCTACTTTGATAAAGAAAAATCTGGCAGCTTACTCTCTCGCATCACTTACGATTCCGAGCAGGTTTCATCGGCAACGAGCCAAGCATTGGTTAGCATTGTTCGAGAAGGAACGAGTATTATCGGCCTGTTGGTTTTGATGTTTTATAACAGCTGGCAGCTTTCTTTGGTACTCATTTTAGTGGCACCTGTTGTCGCTTGGGCAATTGGCTTTGTTTCCAAGCGCTTTAGAAAAATCTCTAAAAATATGCAGACTACGATGGGCATTGTCACAAGTTCTGCTGAGCAGATGCTTAAAGGCCATAAAGTCGTATTGAGCTACGGAGGGCAAGAGGTAGAAAAATCTCGCTTTGATGTAGTCAGCAACCAAATGCGCCAACAAAGTATGAAGCTTATCACCGCCCAAGCTGCGGCTAACCCTATCATTCAAATGATCGCTTCTATTGCCATCGTCGTGGTTTTGTATTTGGCCAGTGTCGATACTATTAAAGATCAACTGACCCCAGGTACCTTTACCGTGGTTTTCTCCGCGATGTTTGGTCTAATGCGCCCACTTAAAGCGTTGACCAATGTTACATCGCAGTTCCAACGTGGTATGGCGGCGGCACAAACCCTATTTGCTTTGGTAGATTTAGAGCCAGAGAAAAATACCGGTACACACAGTGTTGCGCGAGCAAAAGGTGAGGTTAATGTCAAAGACATCTCCTTTACCTACGAAGGTGCAGAAAAACCTGCTTTGTCGCATGTCTCTTTTGACATTCCGCGAGGGAAAACAGTGGCATTGGTTGGGCGATCAGGCTCAGGTAAGAGTACCATCGCTAACTTGTTTACTCGTTTCTATGATGTGGATTCAGGTGAAATTCAGCTCGATGGTGTGGATATTCGTGACTATGAGTTGAAAAACTTACGTACACAATTTGCGCTGGTATCGCAAAATGTGCACCTATTTAACGACACCATTGCCAACAATATCGCTTACGCCGCGGGTGATAAATATAGCCGCGAAGACATTGAACGCGCTGCAGAGTTAGCACACGCGATGGAGTTCATTTCGAAGATGGAAAATGGACTCGACACCATGGTCGGTGAAAACGGCGCCAGTCTATCGGGTGGACAGCGTCAGCGTGTTGCGATTGCTCGTGCCTTGTTACGTGATGCTCCAGTACTGATTCTTGACGAAGCGACCTCTGCACTGGATACCGAATCAGAACGTGCTATCCAATCGGCATTGGATGAGTTGCAAAAGAACAAGACTGTGTTAGTGATTGCTCACCGCCTTTCAACCATTGAAAAGGCCGATCAAATCTTAGTGATTGACGATGGTGCCGTTGTTGAACGAGGCTCGCACGCTGAACTTATCGAAAAAGATGGCGCTTACGCGCAATTGCATCGCATCCAGTTTGGTGAAGGGTAGTGATTGAAAAGATCTGGTTTGAAAACCATCCCATAAAATATCTTCTATGGCCACTGTTGTGGCCATTATCGCTGTTGTTTGGTGCGATTAGCCGTCATCAGAAAGCAGCGTATCAGCGTGGTGAAAAAGCGTCTTTTCAAGCGAGTATACCTGTCATCGTGGTCGGTAATATTACCGCTGGAGGCAATGGCAAAACTCCGGTTGTCATTTGGTTAGTTGAAAAACTGCAACAGCTTGGCTTTAAGCCGGGTGTGGTCTCTCGTGGCTATGGTGCAAAAGCGCCAGCGTATCCGATGGTGGTGGATTCTGAGAGTTTAACCTCTCACTGTGGTGACGAACCTAAACTGATATTTGAACGAACCGGCGCTTTGGTCGCGGTTGACCCCATTCGCCCCAATGCAGTAAAGCGCTTGATAGAACTTGGGGCCAACATCATTGTTACAGATGATGGGCTACAGCATTACGCGCTGCAAAGAGACATCGAAGTGGTGGTTGTGGATGGTCAACGTCGATTTGGTAATCAACAGTTGATCCCGCTCGGCCCACTGCGCGAGCCAACGTCCCGTTTGCAAAACGTGGATTTTATTATCACCAATGGTGGGGATGCCCACCAAGGTGAAATCGCGATGAGCTTGATGCCAGATATGGCGGTTAATTTGATGACGGGTGAGAAAGTCGCGGTGAATGAATTGGTGTCTTTGGTCGCTTTTGCTGGTATTGGACATCCTCCACGTTTTTTTAAAACGCTAGAACAATTAGGGGCTGACATCGTGGTCAGCCAAGGTTTTGCCGATCATCAAGACTTCGACCCAGAAGCCATCGCGAAGCTGGCCGAACAGGGAAAAAATGTCATCATGACGGAAAAGGACGCGGTAAAGTGTCGTCGTTTCGCACAAAATAATTGGTGGTATTTACCCGTCTCTGCTCAGTTTTCGTCACACGATCAGCAAAGAATATTGCAAAGAATAACAGAGGTAGTAAAAGAATATGGATCATCGACTGCTTGAGATTGTCGCGTGCCCAGTGTGCAAAGGTAAACTGACTTTTGATAAAGAAAATCAAGAATTGATTTGCAAGCTCGATCGCTTGGCTTATCCAATTAAAGAAGGTATTCCTGTTTTGCTGGAGCCGGAAGCTCGCAGCATGGGAATGGACGAGGGGCGCTAATGTCATTTACCGTTGTTATCCCAGCGCGTTACCAATCGACCCGT
This sequence comes from Vibrio sp. 03_296, assembly GCF_002265885.1. NCBI lineage: Bacteria > Pseudomonadati > Pseudomonadota > Gammaproteobacteria > Vibrionales > Vibrionaceae > Vibrio > Vibrio sp. 03_296. Next base: position 24,262 of record NZ_NPKW01000149.1, on the reverse strand, counting down.
TTACCGGGCAAACCGCTGGCAGATATTGCTGGTAAGCCCATGGTGCAGTGGGTGTATGAACAAGCGATTCAGGCGGGCGCGCAAGATGTGATTATTGCCACCGATGATCAACGTGTCGCTGATGCCGTTGCTGTGTTTGGTGGTAAGGTGTGCATGACCTCGCCAAACCATGAATCTGGCACCGAGCGTTTGGCGGAAGTGGTCCAGTTAATGGGCATCGCTGACGATCACATTGTGGTGAATGTTCAAGGCGATGAGCCGTTAATCCCACCTAGCATCATTCGCCAAGTCGCAGAAAATCTGGCAGCAAGCTCTGCACCAATGGCCACATTAGGGGTGGCGATAACTTCAGAAGAAGAAGTTTTTAACCCGAATGCAGTTAAAGTGGTGACAGACAAAGAAGGCTATGCGCTTTATTTCAGTCGCGCGACGATTCCTTGGGATCGTGACGCTTTTGCTCGTGGTGAAGTACTCACAGAGCACTCTCTGATGCGCCACATCGGTATCTACGCTTACCGTGCAGGTTTCATTAATACCTACGTTAATTGGCAACCAAGTAGCTTAGAGAAAATAGAGTGTCTCGAGCAACTGCGAGTACTTTGGTATGGTGAAAAAATCCATGTCGAGTTAGCCAAAGAAGCACCTCCAGCGGGTGTTGATACGCCAGAGGATCTTGCGTCGGTTCGTAAGATCATCGCTGCAAAGAGCTGATAACGGCGAGATGCGTTAGATGAATAGAATGGCTGGAGTTTGCGCTCTGGCCATTTTTGTTGTTAGTGCTCCCAAATTTTAGCGTCACCTCTGGTGCAATTGGACGGTTGGCGTCCCTGTTAGCGTCTATGCTTAAGTAAGAGCCATGATCTTGCTAAGAGCGATGATAGATGACATCTAAAAATCACATCAATGTTTCCAGACGAGCAGCGTACCTCGCTCTTATCGCTTTTCTTTGCCTGAATCTGACCAGTGTTACCCCTTTCTTTTATGTCGAGCATCCTATTGATGTGCTGACCGAATCTGCCTATTTCTCGGTTCTGGTGTATATCCGTGCGGCGATCAGCCGCTCGATTACATCGACGCGCTCCATTACGGTTGGTGTGAATCTTATCTTATTCGTCGCATTGTACGATGTATTGACCGAAGTGGACTGGCTGGCAGATTGGAGTAATCGGCACGAAGTATTGGATAACATCATTGAACAAGGGGGAATGTTGGTGGCTGTGGCGAGCATTGCCTTTGGAATTGATAGACTGATCAAAGCCAAAGATCATGAAATCCATCGAGATTCCTTAACAGGGTTATACAATCGCCGCTATTTGGAGCGATTTAGCCAAGAACAGCTCAATTTGGTTTACATTGATCTCAATGACCTCAAAGTAGTCAATGATACACAAGGACACGATGCAGGAGATGAGCTGATCATCCAGTTTTCCCAACTACTCACCAAAGCAACCAAAGATGACGAGTATGCTTTTCGTGTTGGTGGGGATGAATTTATTTTGCTGTTGCAGCCCAAACGTACGTTGTTGGTGATGGACGCGTTACACACCATGTGCGCTAAACGAGACATCCACTTTTCTTATGGTTTGTCAGAGCTTGGCGAAGGGGATCTGACGATACGCGCCAAACTGGCAGATGAACGAATGTATCAGATGAAGAAAGCCCACCGTTAAGTGGGCCGATCGGTAAATATTCGCTAATGGTTAAGTTAGATCTTACTGTCGTACTCAGTACGTTGAGGGCAGGTCGCCAAGATTTCTTTGTGGCCCGTCTCTTTAACCTCCTCCAAAATGACGTCAAATCCCCACAAGCGATATAAGTGTTTCATCACCTCGTTGTAGCTCTTATCCAGAGGAATACGATTATGCGGGACGTATTGAAGGGTTAAAGAGCGATCGCCACGCACATCGACTTTGTAGACTTGGATATTGGGCTCTAGGTTGGCTAGGTTGTATTGCGCTGCCAAGGTTTCCCGAATTTTTCGATAACCCATATCATCATGGATAGCATTGACTTCGATGAAGTTTCTTCGGTCATCATCTTGAATCGAAAACAGTTTAAAATCGCGGATGAGTTTTGGAGATAGATACTGGCTTATAAAGCTCTCATCTTTAAAGTTGCGCATGGCGAAATGCACCGCATCGAGCCAGTCACTGCCTGCCAAATCAGGGAACCACTCTTTGTCTTCATCTGTCGGTTCTTCACAGATGCGTTTGATGTCACGGAACATCGCAAAACCTAACGCATAAGGGTTGATGCCGCTAAAGTAAGGACTGTTATAGGGTGGCTGAGCAACGACACTGGTGTGACTATGTAGAAACTCTAGGATAAATTTGTCAGAAACCAACCCTTCATCATAAAGATGGTTGAGAATGGTGTAGTGCCAAAACGTTGCCCATCCTTCGTTCATCACTTGCGTCTGCTTTTGTGGGTAAAAGTATTGGCTTATTTTTCGAACAATACGCACGATTTCGCGTTGCCAAGGTTCAAGTAGTGGCGCGTGCTTCTCAATGAAATAAAGAATGTTTTCTTGTGGCTCACTTGGAAAGTGAATAATGCTTTGTTCTTCCTTCGATTTGGCCTTAGGCACCGTTCTCCAAAGCTCATTGACCTGAGATTGCAGATAAGCCTCTCGCTCTTCTTGTCGGGCCTTCTCTTCAGTGATGGAGATCTTCTCTGGGCGTTTATAACGGTCAACCCCATAGTTCATTAGGGCATGGCAAGAGTCGAGGAGCTTCTCTACCTCTGTTTCACCATATTTAGTTTCACATTCAGCAATGTACTTTTTCGCAAACAGCAAATAGTCGATAATTGAGCTGGCATCGGTCCAAGTTTGGAACAGGTAGTTACCTTTGAAGAAAGAGTTGTGTCCGTAGCTGGCGTGAGCAATCACTAACGCTTGCATCGTAACGGTGTTTTCTTCCATTAAATAGGCGATACAGGGGTTGGAGTTGATGACGATTTCGTATGCGAGCCCCATTTGGCCATGTTTGTAATTCTGTTCGGTTTGAATGAACTTTTTACCGAAAGACCAGTGGTTATAATTAATCGGCATACCGATACTTGAATACGCATCCATCATCTGCTCAGAGGTAATGACTTCGATCTGATTAGGATAGGTATCTAAGCGGTAATGCTCAGCGACACGTTTGATCTCAGTATGGTATTTTTCCAACAGATCAAAGGTCCAGTCTGGCCCATCTGGCAACATCTTGCTTTTTTTCTTTGTCTTGGTTGTCATACGGGCCTCCTATGCCGTTTCCTTGTGAAACAGCTCTCTGAATACCGGGAAGATGTCTTCAACGCTGCGAATGTTCTTCATCGCAAAATTATCAAAGCTCTCCGCAAGCTTTTCATATTCATGCCACAGCGTTTGGTGTGAACGTCGGGTAATTTCGATATAGGCGTAGTATTGGCAGTTAGGTAACAACTTGTTGGTTAACAACTCCTTGCAACGAGGTGAATCGTCAGCCCAGTTATCCCCATCAGAAGCTTGTGCAGCGTAGACATTCCATTCACCTACGGGATAGCGAGCTTTAACAATTTCATCCATCAATTTGAGCGCACTGGAAACGATGGTGCCCCCGGTTTCTTGTGAGTAGAAAAACTCGTGTTCATCGACCTCTTTTGCTTGCGTATGGTGACGTATAAACACCACTTCCACGTTTTCATACGTACGATTAAGGAACAGATAGAGCAGCACATAAAAGCGCTTGGCAATGTCTTTGGTCGCTTGATCCATGGAGCCTGACACGTCCATCAGACAAAACATGACGGCTTGGCTTGAAGGAACGGGCTTGCGCTCATAGTTTTTGAAACGTAAGTCAAACGTATCGATAAAAGGCACGCTTTCAATCGCTTTACGCAGTTCTGCGATTTCTTGTTTAAGTTTCATTTCCTCCAGCTTTTGTGCTGGCTCTTGATTCTCGATGCGTTCCAGCTCCAGCTCTAGCTCGTGCAATAAACGCTTTTTGCCGGCAGACATTGCGGTGCGACGCGCAAGGGATTGCTGCAAAGAGCGCACAATAGAAATGTTGGAAGGCATCCCTGCGGTTTGATAGCCCGCTCGGTGTTTCTTCCACTCGGTAATTTTGTTCACCTGATTTTTCTTTAGATTTGGCAAAGCCAAGTCTTCAAATAACAGGTCTAAGTACTCATCTTTTGAAATTTGGAAAACAAAATCGTCTTGCCCTTCGCCATCGGCACTGGCATCACCGTCTCCAGCGCCACCGCCTCCTTGGCCACCTTTGGGTCTTTCGATTTTATCGCCAGTAATGAACTGATCATTGCCTGGATGAACACGTTCTCGTAATCCCCCTTTACCTTGATGGAAAAGAGGCTCTTTGATGTCTTTGTGCGGAATAGCAACGTCCTCACCCGTTTCCGTATTGGTGATCGAGCGACGATTCACCGCGTCCGCTACCGACTCTTTTATCTGCTCTTTATAGCGTCTCATGAAGCGCTGTCGGTTGACAGCGCTCTTGTTCTTGCCATTGAGCCTACGGTCTATAAATTGCGCCATGAAATTCCCCTCTCATGTTCCACAGACCTAACTCACATCCGGGTTAGGACGATTTACGTACGCGCAGGTACCACTCAGAAAGCAAGCGAACTTGTTTCTCGGTGTAGCCTTTTTCCATCATACGAGCGACAAAGTCATCGTGTTTCTTCTGGTCTTCAGAAGAGGTTTTTGCGTTAAAGGAGATAACAGGAAGAAGATCTTCGGTATTGGAGAACATTTTCTTCTCGATCACAGTGCGAAGTTTTTCATAGCTGGTCCACACAGGGTTTTGACCGTTGTTGCTGGCTTTCGCACGAAGCACAAAGTTAACGATTTCATTACGGAAATCTTTTGGATTAGAGATGCCCGCAGTTTTCTCAATTTTCTCCAACTCACCGTTTAAGGCCGAGCGGTCGAACAGCTGACCCGTTTCTGGATCGCGGTATTCTTGATCTTGGATCCAGAAGTCTGCGTACGTGACATAGCGATCAAAGATGTTCTGACCATATTCGGAATAAGATTCAAGGTAAGCGGTTTGAATTTCTTTACCGATGAACTCGACGTAGCGAGGCACCAAGTAACCTTTCAAGAATTCCAAGTAACGTTCAGCGGTTTCTTGCGGGAACTGCTCACGCTCAACTTGCTGTTCAATCACATAGAATAGGTGGACAGGGTTAGCGGCCACTTCAGTTTGGTCGAAGTTAAACACACGAGAGAGAATCTTGAACGCAAAGCGCGTCGAGAGCCCCTTCATGCCTTCGTCTACGCCCGCATAATCTCGATACTCTTGATAGCTCTTGGCTTTTGGATCGGTATCTTTCAACGTTTCGCCATCGTATACCCGCATTTTAGAGAAAATGGACGAGTTTTCAGGCTCTTTGAGGCGGGAAAGAATACTGAATTGAGCCAACAGATCTAGCGTACTAGGTGAGCATGGCGCTTTGGAGAGCTCAGAGTGCTCTAGTAGTTTCTGGTAAATTTTCACTTCTTCAGAAACGCGTAAGCAGTAAGGGACTTTGACGATATAGACGCGGTCTAAAAACGCTTCGTTGTTTTTGTTGTTACGGAAAGTCTGCCACTCAGATTCATTGGAGTGAGCCAATATCATGCCTTCAAATGGAATCGCAGAGAGACCCTCAGTACCGTTAAAGTTGCCTTCTTGAGTCGCCGTTAAGAGTGGGTGCAGCACCTTGATGGGCGCTTTAAACATCTCTACGAACTCCATCAAACCTTGGTTTGCTTTACATAATGCACCAGAGTAGCTGTAGGCATCGGGATCGTCTTGCGAATAATGTTCCAGTTTGCGGATGTCAACTTTACCAACAAGAGATGATATATCTTGGTTGTTGTCATCACCTGGTTCGGTTTTTGCGATACCCACTTGATCGAGTATGGAAGGGCGAACCTTCACGACTTTAAACTGACTGATGTCCCCACCAAACTCATGCAGGCGTTTAGCGGCCCAAGGTGACATGATGGAGCGTAAATAACGTTTTTCAATGCCATATTCTTTTTGCAATATTTCGCCATCTTCATTGACGTCAAATAGGCAGAAAGGGTGGTCGTTTACAGGGCTGCGTTTTCCGTTGGCGGTGAGCACGTAAATCGGCATTTGCTGCATTAATGCTTTGAGCTTTTCTGCCAGCGATGATTTACCACCACCCACAGGGCCCAGTAGGTAAAGGATCTGTTTGCGTTCTTCCAGCCCTTGAGCGGCGTGTTTTAGGTAGGAGACGATCTGTTCAATCGCTTCTTCCATTCCATAGAAATCTTTAAAGGTTTTATAGCGTGAAATCACACGGTTAGAGAAAATACGGCTTAATCGTGGATGCATCGAGGTATCGACTAACTCAGGTTCTCCGATGGCCATAAGAAGTCGTTCAGCGGCATTCGCATAGGCACTTTTGTCATCTTTACAAAGTGCAAGAAAGTCCTGTATCGACATCTCTTCATCTTTTGCAGCTTCATAGCGCGCTTGATAGTGGTCAAAAATACTCATGTCACATTCCCCTTCTTATTCGGTCTGCTGACGAACGTTGGCAAATATCGTCCCTTCTCATTGATAAGCCTAGACGGGGATTCTCAATTTTGCCCAATAAATTATGCATTTATTTAAGATAGGTGAGAGTTTGTTGCTTACTGTTCTGGCGGGTTTTTTTCCTAATCAAAGAGTTTGAACCAAGGTGAGACAAGGAAAGTTAGATAATTGAAAGAATGGATATTGCTAACTTAGTATTGAAGTTTTTTGTCGTGTAAATTGGGATTTTTTTGTCTTGAATACGCAAAAAAGGCTGACGCTGGTCAACCTTTCTATTTGAAATCAATCTGTTTGTCCGCGAAGCGTTAAACGCTAAGCTCTAAAACTAGGCATTAAAAATTTGGCGCAGTTCAGTCGCACATAAGTGGTATTGACGAGGGCACTTGCGCCAAGTCGCCAACATGCGGCGGTATTTTTCCAGCATCGGCATTTGGCTGTTGAAGTGGTGGTCGCCTTTATCGAATTGAGGGTAGAGACCTTCAGATTCGGTTAAGAATCGAACGTAGTGAACCAATTGTGCTTCAGAGGCAATATCAAAACCGAGGAACTGAAGGCGACGCTGATCAACCTGGTTAGATTCCTCCGCATCAAGCATACGGAAAGACTCTTGCATCGCATGGTACATTTCCATCACATCGATAATTTTTTTACAAAGTGCTTCAGTGATGCAGCCGTAATCTTTGTTCAACTCACGCATTTGCAGCTCATAGCCACGCTCAACGATGGTCTGAAAACGCTGATATTTTTCTGCATTTTCAGGGTCGAGCTGAGACATCAACTTATACTGGTTGGATAGGATCAATCGTTGTGCATTCGACATTTCCATGGTGACCTCACTATATATTCTCTAATTGTGTTGTTGACGTTAGGTTAGCGGAACATCACACGATGAAACATGATCTCAACACAGTTTTAATGGGAAAAATGGAAAATTTGTTTGTTGATCTGAGCACTATTTTCGGTAGTGGTTATAAATGTAATCACGGTCTGAAAAGACGCGTAGCCACTCTGGTTTAAAGACGCAGAGCACAGCCAAAGACATCCCATTGAGTAGTGCTTCAGGAAAGGCGAGCAGAGGCATAAAAATGAAATAGTTGTGCCATATGGTTTGCCAGTCGTAATGGCCTACATAGAGATGATAAAGGGCATTAATGAGAAGGTGAACGCTGCCAGTCAGCCCTGCGTTGAAAAAGCCAGCAATAAAAATAAACACAAAGATGTTTCTCGGCAAATAGTGATAGCTGAGTACAAAAACCGCGTAAGAGAACAGAATCGGCGCGAGGGAAGAGAGGAGAATCGTACTTGGCAACTGCTGTATCGTTAGATCACCAAACGCTGTGAGTAACGTGTAGACCGGGAGTGTGAGCAAAAATGCCATTCTCCAGCCAAACATCATGGTGAGTGTCGTCAGTGCAAGAAAATGGATGTATAGCCCTTCTTTGACTCCTGCTTGAGCATTCCAAAGTAAAAACAGCAGCAACATCACCGCAAACGTCATGTGTTGGAAAGGCTTGTCTGCTACCAGCTTAGGGAGAAAAGTTTTGAGGAAGTCATCTTTGCAACCAACCCCAATCACCAACAAGATAACCACTAAGCAAAGAAAGCCAAACACATCCATGTCATTCATACCTGTAGATAAAACAATACCCACCTAAAGTGGGTATTGAATAACGAATACGGTGCTTAGTATTTCACATTGCTATGGTATTGCGAAAGGATAGAAACAATATTATCCATCGTCTCTTTTGGTGGTGGATTCACCCCTTCCAGTGGGTACTCTAGACCCAATGCTTCCCATTTGTGAGCGCCAAGCTTGTGGTAAGGAAGCAATTCGACCTTCTCGATGTTGTCCATGTCTTTGATGAACTCACCAAGCATATGAGCCGCTTCAGGATCATCCGTGTAACCCGGTACTACAACGTAGCGAATCCACGTTGTTTGCCCAATTTTATGCAAGTAGCGAGCAAAATCGAGAGTACGACGGTTGGAAACGCCGATGAAATCATGATGGATTTCATCTTTCATGTGCTTGATATCGAGCATCACCAAATCGGTTGCTTCTAATACTTCGTCAACAACGTCAGTGTGCTTACGGATATAACCGTTGGTGTCCAAACAAGTGTGAATACCTTCAGCATGCGCCGCGCGGAATAGATCGCGCACGAACTCAGGTTGCAGCATCGCTTCGCCACCGGAACAAGTAATACCACCCCCAGAGGCGTTCATAAAATGACGATAAGATTTCGCTTCCTTGATGATCTCTTCGACGGTGACCTCTTTACCGTCGTGTGTGTCCCATGTATCGCGGTTGTGGCAATACATACAACGCATCAGACAGCCCTGCATAAAAACAATAAAACGAATACCTGGTCCGTCAACCGTTCCGCAGGATTCAAAAGAGTGAATACGACCCGTTGTTGTCATGTCTAGCTCTCAATTCTTATCAAATTTCGGCTGTTATTTTATTACAAAAACTGGGGTTAAAACAGTATACAAAACACGGGAATCAGCCTCTGAGCAAGAAAAGTGACTCAGCATGATGAGAAAAACCTGATGGCAGGCTAATGACATTTGTGTTGATTGTGATTATTGTTATAAATGTAAACATAACGTTAATTATTACAATAAGAAAATGTGCTGTAGGGAATTAGACCATGGATATGCTTGCGCTTTCTCAGAAACGTAAAATTCAGCTGTTTTTGAGTATTTTGACTTTGGGTTTTGTTGCTCTTGCTGCTTATACCTCTAACCAACTCACCTCATTGACCGATCAGTATTCGCAAAGTAGTCGAGTATCGACTGGGGCAGGGCAGATCGCTCAAACCCAAGTAGAGCTTCTACAGTTAACCGGGAAACTGGGTCAACTGACTGCCACTCAAGTGAATGCTATTCAAGCGGATGTGACGCATTTGGAGCAAAACGTTCGACAAGCGGGTGAAACTCTCGTCCAGTTTGACTTCACTGCACAAGCGGACAACATGCAGCAAGCGGTGAATGCGTTAGCGAAGTCGCTGGCTCCGTGGCTCAGCGTTAAATCAGAACTTGGTTTTAATGTTGATGAAGGCAAATTAGGCCAGCTAAAAGATCTGGCGAAGGTCATTGAACAGAAGATCGAAGAAACAGGCATGGTGACGATTAACTCCGACTTTCAAGCCATGATCAAAACCCAGCAAAATTACTTGTTGCAGCCAAATGAGCAGAACATGAAATTGTTTAATCGTGCAATGGCGATGTTCGTTAACGTGTCAAACAGCTATGGCATGTTGGATATCTATGAGAAAGAGATCGAACAGTTTAAACAAACATTTATTCGAGTCAGTGAGCTTTCTCAGCAATTGGGCGCGCTTGAACAGCAGTTGAAAAACAATCAGCGTGAGGCGATCAACTTAATCCAACAAGCTTCAGAGCAGTTGAATGCAGTCGCAGGCGATCAGCAACAGCGAGCCGCCTCTTCTGCGAGTGAAACACAATGGTCGGTATTGATCGCATTGGCGGCACTTGCGGTGTTTACCATCGTGATCTTCCTCAGCATCAGTGTGTCGCTAACCCGCTCACTTGACCGCATTAGCCAAGTGATTAAAGCCGTTTCCAATGGCGATTTGTCTCGCCGATTGACACTCAGTAGTAACGCGAATGATGAGTTTAATCAGTTGTCCCAGTCGGTTAATGAGAGTTGTGAAAACCTCGGCAAACTTGTCTCTGAAGTGCAAGAAAGCAGTCATTCACTGGCTGGGCATGCAGGAGAACTGCGAGTCGGGCTCGATAAATTCGCGCATCACCAAGGTGAGATCCTTGGCCAAACCCAACTGCTTGCCTCAGCAACCGAAGAGGTGAGCGTGACCACGCAAGAGGTGTCTAATTCACTGGAATTCGTGACCCAAATTGGCCGAGCGTCAAACCAAGCGGCAGAAGATGGCGGAAAAATCATTTCAGAAGCGATTGGCTCACTTGAGCAGGTCGCGCAAATTCTCAACTCAGCGGCTGGACACATCAGTCAATTAGAAGAAGCGTCCTCAAAAATTGACTCGGTGATGGACATCATCAACGGCATCGCTGAACAGACCAACCTGCTGGCACTCAACGCCGCCATAGAAGCCGCCCGAGCAGGGGAGCAAGGACGTGGTTTTGCTGTTGTGGCCGATGAAGTTCGTAGCCTCGCCGTGCGTACCGTCGATGCGGTGAGTGAAATCACTGGCACCATTCAAACCATGAAAAATGAAAGTGCTGAGGTGATTCAATACATCAGTAGCTCGGGTCAAACGATAGAAAAAGGCCAACAAAAAGGGCATGAGGCGATGGATGCGCTCAAACACATTACTGCCAAGGCGGATGAAGCTAACCATCAAACAGAGATTATTCTCTCATCGATCAAAGAACTCGCCACCACCAGTCAATCTATGGCAGATAGCATGACGCAAATCTCTCAAGCGATGCGTGAGCTGGAAAGTAACAATGGTGAGCTACGAGACGTCAGCCAGCTTGTTGATAACAGCTCACGTCAGTTGAGTAATGAATGTCAAAAATTCACGATTTGATCTGACCTTGAAAAGCAAAAGCGGGATAACTCAATGATCCCGCTTTTTTTAGTCGAACTTTTGGCGTTGTAAAACTTGTCGTTAGAAAAAGGCGTACAGAGAAAGCGCGCCATTACCGTAGATTCGTTCTGGTGCTTCTTTGTATTCAGGGGTCTTAGCCGACAGCGCAAAACTCAAGCCAACGCGACGGTTATACAGTGCAACACCCGCGACAGCGGTACTCTGCCAATGTTGCATGGTCACATCATATTGTTCGGATGGCTCTGGCAATCCGGAGCGCTCACCTTCTAATGTGAGGTCATTAAAACGATAACGAGTTGAAAGCCCCGTGTAGACAAACCAACCGTATGGGGAATTCCCCATCATGCTAGCGTGAAAAGGATTCTCGGTTGAAATGCTCGCTGCACCAAGTGTGTTGGCTAAATCTGAACCGTAGCGAAACATCACGCCAGACGCGACATCAGTGCGGAAATTACCTGCGTTGGCCTCGAAAATATGACTCATTTCCCAGTTCGACTCAGTGAGATTTGCAGAGCGCATCAGCAGGTCATGGCGTTGATAACCCACACTACCAGCAACATAATCATCCACTTGATACTCCCAACCATTTGGATCCGTGGAGCCTGTAATGCTATGCACCAGCTTTTGCGCTTTTTCGGATAGCGCATTTTCGCCCGTGGTGCCTAACGTCAGGTTGTAACGCACGGCTTGTTGTGGATGGAGAGAAAGGTAGTTGAGCTCTGCGTGAAAATAGCCTGCATAAGGACGATCATTGGGAGTGGGGGTCGTCTGAGAAATATCAGAAGGAGTCCACATTTTGTGGCCAATGGAAAACGCCCACTTATCAATAGACCCACCTTGTTTATCCGCCAAGCTTAAACGATTGATTTGGTGTTCTGAACTTAGAGCTGGTGAAGCGTAAGCAAAGAAAATACCGTTGGTGTAATCTTGGTCTACGCCAAAAATACCATCGTTATCGAGACTGAACGAGGTTGTTGATTTGACCGAAGCAAAAGCCATCGGTGAGAGCAGCAATAAAAATAGGGACTTGGACAACTTCATACTAAATCCGTGTTTTTGGCGACATCATACAGCAAAAGCGTCTCTCTGAGCGAAAATATATCGTCAATTATAGTTGGAATAATGTTTTGACCATGACTCGCTGAAGAAAATCATTTTCTATGAAGGAGTGAGCGAGCGAGGAAGAAAGTAAGGTAGGAGGTTATGCATCCCCAAAAATAAAAAACCGGCAACAGAGTGCCGGTTTTACTAACTGAGCTCTAGATTATAGAGATTCAGTGAAAGTACGTGCGATAACGTCAGCTTGTTGCTCTGCAGTTAGAGAGTTAAAGCGAACTGCGTATCCAGATACACGGATAGTTAGCTGAGGGTACTTCTCTGGGTGCTTAACTGCATCAAGCAGAGTGTCACGGTTTAGAACGTTAACGTTCAGGTGTTGACCACCCTCGATGCCTGCTTCGTGATGGAAGTAACCATCCATTAGGCCAGCAAGGTTAGCGCGTTGAGCGTTCTCATCTTTACCTAGTGCGTTAGGTACGATAGAGAAGGTGTAAGAGATACCGTCTTTTGCGTGAGCAAATGGCAGTTTACCTACTGAAGTTAGTGACGCTACAGCACCTTTTTCATCACGACCGTGCATTGGGTTTGCACCTGGTGCAAATGGAGCACCTGCGCGACGACCGTCTGGCGTGTTACCAGTCTTCTTACCGTATACCACGTTTGATGTGATAGTTAGGATAGACTGAGTAGGAACAGCATTACGGTAAGTATTTAGCTTACGGATCTTGTTCATGAACACTTCAACAAGTTCACAAGCGATGTCATCAACGCGAGCATCGTTGTTACCGAATTTAGGGTAGTCGCCTTCGATTTCGAAGTCGATTGCTACGCCATCTTCGTCACGAACTGGTTTCACTTTCGCGTACTTGATTGCAGAAAGTGAGTCAGCTGCGATAGACAGACCAGCGATACCACATGCCATTGTACGGTATACGTCACGGTCATGTAGAGCCATTAGTGCAGCTTCGTAGCTGTACTTGTCGTGCATGAAGTGGATTGCGTTTAGTGCAGCAACGTATTGCTTAGCTAGCCAGTCCATGAAGTGGTCTAGGTTGCTCCACACTTCGTCGAAGTTTAGTACTTCTGAAGTGATCTTAGGCATTACTGGGCCAACTTGCATTTTTAGCTTCTCATCAACACCGCCGTTGATTGCGTAAAGCATCGTTTTTGCAAGGTTTGCACGAGCGCCGAAGAACTGCATTTGCTTACCAACAACCATTGGAGATACACAACATGCGATTGCGTAGTCGTCAGAGTTCATATCTGGACGCATTAGGTCGTCGTTTTCGTACTGGATTGAAGAAGTATCGATAGATACTTTCGCACAGAACTTCTTGAAGCCTTCAGGTAGTTGCTCAGACCAAAGTACAGTGATGTTTGGCTCTGGAGAAGGACCCATAGTGTATAGAGAGTTTAGGAAACGGAAGTTTGAACGCGTTACTAGCGTACGACCGTCAAGACCCATACCACCCATAGATTCTGTTGCCCAGATTGGGTCGCCAGAGAATAGATCATCGTACTCAGGAGTACGTAGGAAACGAACCATACGTAGTTTCATTACGAAGTGGTCAATCATTTCCTGAGCTTCAACTTCAGTGATCTTACCAGCAGCGATATCACGCTCGATGTACACGTCTAGGAACGTAGAAGTACGGCCTAGAGACATTGCAGCACCGTTTTGAGACTTAACAGCCGCTAGGTAGCCGAAGTAAGTCCATTGGATAGCTTCTTGTGCAGTTTCAGCTGGGCGAGAAATATCGTAACCGTATTTCGCTGCCATCACTTTCATTTGACCTAGAGCGCGGTGTTGCTCAGCAATCTCTTCACGAAGTTGCATTGTCATTTGAAGATCTTCACCGTTCTCAAAACGCTCTTGTAGAGACTTGAATTGAGCCAGTTTGTCCTTCATTAGGAAGTCGATACCGTAAAGTGCAACACGACGGTAGTCACCGATGATACGACCACGGCCGTAAGCGTCTGGAAGACCAGTTAGAACACCAGACTTACGACAAGCTAGGATATCTGGAGTGTAGATATCGAATACGCCAGCGTTGTGTGTTTTGCGGTATTCAGAGTAGATTTTAGAGATTTGAGGGTCTAGTTCACGACCGTAAACTTTACAAGAACCCTCAACCATGCGGATACCACCGTTAGGGATGATAGCGCGTTTTAGAGGTGCGTCAGTTTGTAGACCAACGATAGTCTCTAGATCTTTTTCAATGTAGCCTGCATCGTGAGCAGTGATGGTAGAGATTAGGTCAGTATCGAAATCAACTGGAGCGTGAGTTGAGTTCTCAATTTTGATACCTTCCATTACCTTAGCCCAAAGCTTGTTGGTTGCTTCAGTACCTTCAGAAACTAGGAAAGATTCGTCGCCTTCGTACGGAGTGTAGTTCTTCTGAATGAAATCACGAACGTTTACTTCGTTTTGCCAGTCACCTGCTGCAAAACCTTCCCAAGCTTTAGCAAATTGCTCTGCCATGACATACCTACCTTTTTAGTAGAAAAAACACGTACTGTTGTGGCTGTTGAGCCAGCCATCCTCTCATTAAAGAGGAGCAGTACACTCTTATGAATAACAATATGTATCGATTTTCGAACTGTTCATAAAACGATACATATTGTCACTGAGTTTCATGTCTTGCCTTATTAACTTTCCTTCAGGGTATACTAAAATTTTTTTGCAAACCTTAAACTAAATCAATAAAAGCTAAAAAAACTCAATAAAATTTGGGTGGTGACCAGCACCACCCAAACTTTTTTTGAACGCTTATAGCCAAGCTTTGATGCCGTACTGGCTTTCTAGCATACCAACTGCAAGCATAGCAACTAGACAGATAATAAGAACACCACCTGGAATCACTACTTTATCTACAAAAGATAGTTTAGATGCGCGCTCTTTGTCACCAATCAGACCATTATTATCTAGTAGCATGGTCAATGCCCAAGCTAGAACTGGGTTCACAACCGCAGAACCAAAGATACAGATACCTGCTGCTTGCGAATCTTTTGTGCTACGAACCATCTGCATACCCGCTTCAAGTAGAGGTAAGAATACACCTACTAGTAGCGCACAACGCATTACTGGTGGCCATACCGCGACATCCATTGGGAAGCCAAGAATCGCAATCGTCATAACCAAACAGCCTAGGATGATCGCACCACCAGGGATTGGACGCTTCGCAATCGCGGCTGGGATCATGTATGTACCCCAAGACGACGTGATGTTACCACCACCAAGTGCAGTGCCCACCATTTGACGAATAGAACACATGGTCATGGTGTCATCGACATCCATAAGCACTTTTTCTGTCTTCTTAGGATAGTTCAATTCTTGGAAAATACGGTGACCAAGGAAATCTGGAGACCACATTGCTACCGCTAGAATCGCGAATGGTAGAGAAGCGATAAAGTGTTGTAGCGTTGGTAGGCCAAGTTGCCAACCAGTCTCAGTGCTGCCCCACCAGTAAACTGGGTTCAGATTCGGTAGGCCCATTTCCGTTTCGAACTTAAGATCAAAACCTGCACCTAGCGCAAGTGCAATCACCAAGCCAGTAAACGCACACACTGGGATCGCTAGCCAACGTAGGTTCAGTTTAGCAAGAAGCGCGTAAATAACGATGTTAATGCCAAGCACAACTAAACCAATGTAGCCTAGGCTGCCAGCTGCAACGTCAGCAGATTGCAGGCCAACGGCCCATTCTTGAATGGAGGTAATTTGACTCATCGTCCCGGTAAAACCGAGGAAGATCAACAAGCCGCCTGCGGTGCCTTCGGAGGTCAGGTTCACCAGTTTAGAACCACCTTTAAAGTAACTCAGTAGGAGACCAAACACGCCAAGTAGAAGTGCCAATGCAAGAGGGTGAGCACCAGCGAGAGCAATCGCGCCGATAAGAGGGATCATTGGACCGTGGTTACCGGCTAAGTTGGCTCGTGGGTTGACAAAGCCAGAAGCGATAACGCAGAAGAATAGAGCTGGGAACAACATTTCCACACGCGCAACTTCGATAGCAAATTCTTTACCTAAGTTGATGTGGTCCCAAGCTTGGGTTAGACCGTCTGCCCAAGACATCATTACTGCAGAGTACATCGCGATAATACCGATAGTACCAGCAAGCGCAGGAACAAGGTCCTCAAGTTCAAAACGGAAGTCACGACCAGGAAGGTTCAAACCGAAACGGCGCGGTTTCATGATTTGCAGTTCGTGGTCTAGGTAGTCTGAGCGGCTGGCAAATTCAGAAGCTGGACGATGAAGCTCACTGTAGCTCTTCGTTTCAATATCTGAATCAGAATGCACTTTATTCACTGCGTCTGACATAGATTCCTCATATATTTAAAAAGTTAGTAATTCGATCTGAATTCTATAGTCCGCATCCTGCGGGTTTTTCCTGTTATAGCCGATGCTAGGTGTTAGGGTTGTTGTCGCACGAATACCACGTGCCTAAGCATAGCTAAATTTCACTAATTTTGACGGCTGAGATCAGCCTCAACTTTACGGCCGAGTCTAGCAAGTTAACCCTTTGGGGTGATTGATTTAGATCACTTTAAGAAAAGATGTGAAAGAAAACTACAGAAAGTAGCTGGCATGCGAAAAGTCCTTGGTTTTTATGTGTAATTTGCTTTCATAGCACGTCTGTTTTTAGAAAATTTAAAACAAATATGCGTCTAGGTGAACACTTCTGTTTGTATTGCGATCAGCAGTTAACATAAGTTGGCGTTATTTTTGCAAGGATGCCGCCAGTGACTTTTAATTGGCGAAACTTTGCCGTATCAGGATGAGAGAATGACAAAATTAAAAATGATGCCGCTGGTGGCAATGATTTCTGCGGGGTTAGTTGGCTGTGGCGGCAGTAGTGGTGGCGGCGGTGGCGGTGGCCCTGTTCAAACAGTTCTTAACGTTAGCTTTGTGAAGGCAGAGTTACAAGACATAGGCTCAGCAACAAGTAGCTCTTGTAAGATTTATCAAAGAGAGCGTACTGAAGTTGCCAATACACAGAACACAAAAATTTTGGTCGCTAAACCCGTGTCTGACGCTATAGATTCATTTCTTTCAATTGTTTATTCAGACGCGAATGGTGTACCACAAGGCAAAGAAGTTTTTGTGGATGATGGAAAAGTTAAGATCATCTTAGAGAACATTCCTGAAGGTGGATTTGTTAGCTTTAAAGAAAAATTCGGACCAAATGACGTTTACGTAACTTCTTTTACCCAAGAGTTTTTAAAAGCATACAAAAGTGAGTTTAATGACTTGACACTTACAGCTGTAACGGCAATTCCAAATTTAACTTGCACATACAGCTCTACCAATTTAAGGCAAATAACTAAGTCAGGAATACGTTATTTAAACACCAAAGAAGACACCCAGGGTGACTCCGCAGTTTTACCATTTTATTTCCGTTCGGATTTGGAGCAAGCTCAATCGAATGATTCTGAAATTACACCGGACACTGGCTTACAAGCATTATCGAATGACATTTCTTTAGTCACACAATATCGCCAAGCTAACAACACTGCCTCTCTATTCCAATACGGGTTTGACGATTGGAGTACAGGCAATATTGAGATGAGTTATACCGGTATCGAGGAACCTATTTTACGCCCATCTTCTGTCGATTATTCAGATGCTAAGTTAGGTATTGTGTATAAAAATACTAGTAAAACGCTTTCATTAGTGCCAAAAACAGAGTCTAAGTATTTCCATCCTTCAACTTTACGAAGTGGTGAGCAGTGGTTTGCTCAGAGCTCAGCAGTGCCACAAACTAATTGGACGGCAACGTTAAATTTACCAATAGATGATACATGGGCGCTGTCACTCGATGAATCAACATTATTTAATACGACATCGTTGTCTTCAAATCCTGTTACGCTATCAAATAATGCCAACGGTGCACTACAAATCGCTCTGACTGATAACATAGCAATTCAAGAAAGTGACAATGGCATACAGCGTATTAGCATTAGGCCAAACTCAAATCTAACGGAGATTAAGCTTCATGTACTTTATTCGTTTGTTAGTGATAGTGTCATTCTTCCGAGTATCTCTACGACGAATGCTAGTGATTTAGATGCATTTTCATTGCAACAAAACTATTGGTTTAGTACTGAAGATGGTGATTTGAGCGCTCGTTATATTATGGATCAGTTTAAAGGCACCGCTGCAACGGATGAGTCAATCGACTCTCATGGTTTGATGATTGATGAGGCTGAGCGTACTCGACTACAGGCTCAGAGCAAAACAGTTAACTACATTACATTGCAGCGTAATCAGTAGTATTGATATTTTGTTAAATTGTGATTTATATAAAGCCTCCCCTTGGAGGCTTTTTTAATGCCTTCTATGCATCAGTAAAAGAATATATTGCTAAATTGTGAATATAAATCTACTTTTCGTTTTTAACTATGCTAAAAATGCAGGTTAATAATTTGTTGCAACTCAATTGATAGGATGCTAGTTTGTATCCATTCAAGGGGCCGGAGTGCCTTGGCAGTGACAAAAAACACAGGGAGTACAAGCGCATGCATGACGTACCAGCGCTGGATATCAAACAACTGCACAAAACGTTTGGTCAGAATGAAGTGCTAAAAGGCATTTCACTTGCTGCACACAAAGGGGACGTTATTTCCATCATTGGCTCTTCCGGCTCCGGTAAGAGTACCTTCCTTAGATGCATCAATTTACTAGAAACGCCTACCGCAGGTGAAATTTGGGTTAATGGCGAATTAATCCAGATGAAAAACAATCGTGCGGGTGAGGCGGTTCCAGCCAATGAAAAGCAAGTCCAGCGTATCCGTTCGCGCTTGGCGATGGTTTTTCAGGGCTTTAACCTCTGGTCTCACATGACGGTGCTACAAAATGTGATTGAAGCGCCCGTTCATGTTCTGGGTGTGCCCAAAGCCGAGGCGATCGAAAAAGCAGAAATGCTGCTGAAAAAAGTCGGCTTGTATGAGCGTAAAGATTACTACCCAGGTCACTTATCTGGCGGTCAGCAACAGCGTGCTGCGATTGCTCGCGCCCTTGCGGTGGACCCTGAAGTGATGCTGTTTGACGAGCCGACATCGGCGCTCGATCCAGAGTTGGTCGGTGAAGTGTTGGGGGTAATGCGTGATTTGGCGGATGAAGGCCGCACCATGTTAGTGGTGACGCATGAAATGGCGTTTGCTCGTGATGTCTCTAACCACGTGATGTTCCTACATCAAGGATTGGTCGAAGAACAAGGCGCACCGTCAAAGCTGTTCACCAATCCTGATTCAGAGCGCTTAAAGCAGTTTATTTCATCGATTTATTAAAAGGGTGATGGGCATTCTATCGTACTAGAACCTAGAACCTAGAACCTAGAACCTAGAACCTAGAACCTAGAACCTAGAACCTAGAACCTAGAACCTAGAACCTAGAACCTAGAACCTAGAACCTAGAACCTAGAACCTAACAACAAAACACAACATCGCAATACAAAAACAATCACAGGAGTATGGATATGAAGAAGTGGTTACTTGCAGCAACATTGGCCGCAACCGCAGTGTCGGGTATCGCTCAGGCGAAGGAATGGAAAACGGTTCGCTTTGGCATTGAAGGGGCGTACCCTCCATTTAGCTGGACAGAAGCCGATGGTTCACTAAAAGGCTTTGACGTCGATATGGCGAATGCCTTGTGTGAAGAGATGAAAGTGCAATGTAAGATCGTCGCGCAAGATTGGGATGGCATTATCCCGTCGCTATTGGCTCGTAAGTACGATGCAATCATTGCCGCTATGTCTATCACGGAAGAGCGCAAGCAAAAAGTCGATTTCACTGGTAAATACGCGCTGATCCCGAACAAGTTCATCGCGAAGAAAGGTGCAGGCTTGGATTTTGACAAACTGAGCGGCGTAAAAATCGGTGTTCAACGCGCAACCACGCACGACAAATACCTAACCGATAACTATGGCAAGAACGTTGATATCGTACGCTATGGTTCATTTGATGAAGCGTATCTTGACCTAGCCAATGGCCGTATTGCCGCAGTATTGGGTGATGCATCAGCATTGGAAGAAGGTGTACTGAATAAAGCGGGTGGTGAAGGCTACGAGTTTGTTGGACCATCGCTAACAGATCCAAAATGGTTTGGCGAAGGTTTTGGTATTGCGGTTCGTAAGCAAGATAAAGAACTCACCAAACAGCTGGATGCCGCCATTCTGTCACTGCGTGAAAAAGGTGTTTATCAGCAAATCGCGGCGAAATACTTCAAGTATGACGTCTATGGCGACTAATCACCGCTGAACTCTCGCCCTAATTGCCGGTTCGTTCCTGGATGTACCCGGCAATTAGGATTCTAGATTCTAGGGATTAGGAACTGACCTATGCTGGATTTACAAGGATATGAAGCCTCTATCTTTAAAGGGGCCGTGTTAACCATCGAAGTAGCACTACTTTCCCTTGTGCTCGCCATGCTACTTGGCATGTTGGGCGCGCTTGCCAAAATGGCGCCTTACCGCTGGGCGCGTGCTATTGCCACTCTTTACACCACCATCATCAGGGGGATCCCTGATCTGGTGTTGATGATGCTGATTTTCTTCGGTGGCCAGATTTTTCTCAATAATTCGCTTTACGCGGTGAATGAATGGCTCAACGAGTGGTTTACATCGAGCGATCCAAATCACGAGTGGGTTTCCTATTTACCGGACTATGTCGATGTGAGCCCCTTTATTGCTGGTGTGTTGACCATAGGTTTTATCTTCGGTGCCTACATGGCGGAAACCTTCCGCGGTGCCATCATGGCGGTCGATAAGGGTGAGCTTGAAGCGGCAAAAGCGTATGGTATGAGCGCGACGCTGGCATTCCGCCGTATTTTGCTTCCACAAATGGTTCGTCATGCGTTACCCGGTTTTGGTAATAACTGGTTGGTTTTGCTAAAAACCACGGCTCTGGTTTCCATCATCGGTTTAGAAGACATGGTTCGAGTGGGGTCGTTAGCCGCGGGATCAACCAAAATGCCATTTACTTTTTATATGGCGGTGGCGCTGATTTTCCTTTTCTTTACCAGCGTTTCAACGGGCTGCTTGAAAGTCCTAGAACGTAAATTTAGCATTCATACGAGGTAGGTGACGATGGACTTTTCATTAATCGTAGAAAGTTTTCCTATCTACCTCGATGGTTTATGGACAACCGCTTGGTTGGTGGCAATTTCACTGGTGATTGGTTTAGGCGTTGCCATTCCGCTTGCCATTGCGAGAAACAGTCGTAACTACTTTGTGAGCTTACCGGCTTGGGGATACATCTATTTTTTCCGAGGCACACCTCTGTTGGTTCAACTCTATTTGATTTATTACGGGATGGATCAGTTTTTCCCCGTGAAAGATACGCTTTGGGAAAATGCTTGGTTCTGCGCTTTGGTGGCGTTTGTTTTGAATACCTCTGCGTATACCGCCGAAATCATTCGTGGCGCGATCAACGGTTTGCCAAAAGGGGAAGTGGAAGCGGCAAAAGCCTATGGCATGAGCCATTGGATGACATATCGCCGTGTTGTATTGCCAAGTGCGTTGCGTAGAGCTCTCCCAGCTTACAGTAACGAAGTCATTTTTATGCTTCACGGCAGTGCGGTCGCCGGTATTGTGACGATTCTCGATCTTACTGGGGCTGCTCGATTGGTGAACTCGCGTTATTACGCTCCGTTTGAATCGTTTCTAACCGCAGGCCTGTTCTACATGTCGCTGACGTTTTTGATCCTTTGGGTATTCAAAAATGCGGAGAAACGCTTCCTCGCTTACCTCAGACCATTGAGCTAATTTTAGATTGTTCAACAAACTCACTAACGGCACCTATAGGGTGCCGTTATGTTAGGTTAGTTCAAAATCAATCATCGCGATGAGCTCGTTGGTTGTTGTTCTGAAGTCATTAATTACACTAAGAAAAACAAAAAGAACGAGCGAGAAAATGAACAAGATCTTTTACTCCAGCTTGCTGGCGCTTGCGGTGACCGCATGCGGTGGTGGTAGTGGTGGCGGTGGTTCAACAGCACAAGTCAAAACGGATGTAGAGCGGGCGCTTGAAAGCGGAAATGCCTTGCTGGTGTCCGATCCAAATGAATTTATTCAAGCCAGCCGGCGCTACGTGGCCGATTATCAGCAGCAAAACGACGCGATGCGAACGCAGTTAGCAGCCAATGCGTCGTCGCTTGAGTGGGATCCCACTCATGATGCGGCCATCATTGAGGCTACCTACGGGTTTAACCAGCCTATTTTACAGACTAACAAAGCGATGTCTGATGGTTATAAAGACCAAGAGTTAACCATTGGTGTGGCTGGCTTGAGAACCAATCATCAGCGATATGCCGTCTTAGGTAGCAACCCATTTCGCACTGCTCAACGTTTCCCGACATCTGTGAATAGTGACATGGAGAGTTGGCTGGATAACCTTCTGACATGGCTAAATGCTGGCTCATTGAAGCAAGGGGCGAACGTGGTGATCGCGCAGATGGATCAATCGCGTTATTTTCCCGATGAGCAAGCAACAAGAAATTGGTTAAGTAAACGATATGGCGAAGCGGTTAGCTATAACGAAGCCAATCAGTGTGATGGTGAAAAGCTGCTGGCCTGTATCGTGGCCCAACCCGATTTGCTGATTCTATCGCAACATATGAACAGTGGAGATTCCGTGGCGAATGTCAAAAGCGCCGTTGAAAAAGCGCAATCAATGGGCATTCCTATCCTTTATTTGCATTGGGATGGTGGCATGACGGAATTAGGCAATGCACTTTTTGACCTCTTTCATGTTAAGTATGTCGGTGATAACTATTGGCGAAAGCTCGGCATTAGCCAATGGAATGCCTTATCGCTGAACGGCATCATTTCGCAAGACATCGTCATTCAGCAAGCGTTACTCAATCGTTTTTTTACGGATAGCTTTACGGTGGACTTGACGCAGTGTGACGACAAATCTTGCCCAGAGAGCGCCAAGATGGACAACGAATTCTACCTTGCGGCAAACGCGATTCGCAACCATTTATTGTCTTTGGATCGAAGCCAAGTCGATCTGTTTAAAACCGCAGATTATCAGTATGAAAAACTGATGGTACTGCTGGCGGATCGTTATCGTCAGGATGTGGTGTTTCCAATGGATAAATCGACCACGGCATCGCTTGAGTTCCTAAAATCCTATTTTGCCGATTATGTCCAATATCATTCTCGCGCGATCAACCCAAAACAGCCGAATATGGGTAATTTTAGCCGCAGCGAATTTGGTTCCGATATCGCGCGGATCAGTAAAACGGTTCAGTTGCAATCGAAACGCAACTTTCGCTCAGCCGGTGTGTACGCTTTACCGGGTGAAACGTTCCAAATCGCGCGTCGAGATAACAGCGCGGTTAAGGTGTCGATTGCGATTAACTCACTTCGAAGTGGGGCAACCCACGAGTTTTCAAAAGAGGGTTATAGCCGCCCTAAGCACCTCACCTCAACCACTTATGAGATTAAGAGCGCTGAAACGATTCGTTTAACCTCCCCTTACGGCGGGCCGATTCAAGTCCATTTTGATACTAACGATCTCCCCGTTGAATTGCTGTTCACCAATGTGGCGCAACATCCCGTTTGGCGAAGTGCTGAGGATAATGAACCGTTTGCCGCGCAACTGAATCAAGACCAATTTGATTGGGCAGAGCTCATCACTCCGGGATTTGAAGTGCATTCAAAACGCGACAAAATGCTTAAGTCGATCTCAGCGCCAGAGTGGGCGGGAAGTGCTGCTGCCATGGCACAGGCGACAGAGCGATACATGCACAATTTTCCGCATGCGTTAGCAGGCTTTAAAGGCCCGGGTATTACGCAATGTAGTTCACTTAAGAGGAGCTGCCTTGCGATTAACAGGATATCGGGTCTTTGATATTTTTACCGCCCTAGGCCGATTTGGCTTAGGGCGTTTGTCTATAAAAAGGATGGATAAGTCTCCGCGCAGACTTTTTAGACGCTTCGGTGTATTACCTGGAGATACCGCTTTGCTCATTACTTTCAGTTGACTAGCGATGAACTGACAAGCGTATTTAAAACTGATTTCATTGGCCATTCGACCATGTGCTACGGCCGCTTGACTGGCTTCTCGTCTTACCAAGTTATAACCAAGCAACAGCCCCCATAACTCTTG